>JANOFD010000582.1:0-7896 GCA_031413455.1 Rhodobiaceae bacterium | reverse complement strand
GTTTTGTTGCGCAATTCTCTTGAAGCTCTTGTCCAGATCTTCGGACGTTATATTGACTTTGCTTTTCTGAGCTTCTTGAAGTTGAAGCAATTCATCTATGAGTTGGCGGAGGACCTGGGCGCGCATTCGTTTAGCCGCCTCGGGGCTTTGTGATCCGGAGGTGACCATCACCAGCTTGATGCGTTGATCCAAGTCGTAGCTTGAAATGACCAAGTCGTTTACAACGGCAGCGGCCCGCATGGTTGCAGGTTCCTTGGTTGCAGCATCAGCCCGCGTATTGGTGAATACATAAGCGAATGTTGCGACGGCCAGGCAGCAAAGTGCCATGGCAATGCGTGTCAATGAAACTTGTATGAACGGTTGCATCGAATTTCCTGAAACATGATGTCCAGCATTGGGGCTTTGGGGACTCATGCGGTCACATAGCCGTAAAGTCAGAGAATAGCTAATTTCAACCGCCGATCAATGCCATCTTGGACCTGGCAACTGCCACAAAACGGCCCTAATTCACGCCTTTCAAGCGAAACGTGAACAAGAACGAACTGGCGGGCT
Source organism: Rhodobiaceae bacterium (assembly GCA_031413455.1). GTDB lineage: Bacteria > Pseudomonadota > Alphaproteobacteria > Micropepsales > Micropepsaceae > SZUA-430. Next base: position 7,344 of record JANOFD010000582.1, on the reverse strand, counting down.
CAATGTCGCGATCACGTGTGAAGCGCCGACGGAAATCCACGCCAAATTCCGCGCAGTCGTCAATGTAGGCCAGGCCGAACTTGCTTTCAATCATTTGATCGTCGGCCAGGTCGCGACGGCCAGACGCCTTCAACCATATGTCGTCAATTGCGCGAACTGTTCCGCCAAGATTGACTTCCTCGCGCTGCTCTGGGAGCAGCGGGTCGGGATCAGCCTCTCTCTCAAGTAAAACATAGCCGGCGCGGAACGTGTACCATTCCGGATCAAATGCTTCGGCGTAAACTTCGTTTCGTTCAAATCTAAATTCCGTCTGATCCACCCGGAATCGATGCACGATCCTGATGTTGCTTTCGGGTTGAACGGTAATTCTGCCGACGTAATCGGACTGCTTAGATCTCAATCCGGATTCTTCGGTGAACGCGTCATCTTCGTGCAGACGAAAGCTTTCCCCGATTATTGCTTCTACATATCCATCGTCGAAATAGGCGGCGGCGCGCACGCCGGCATTGATGCGCGGTCCGGCCTCCCATCGGTCCAGGCCAGGAAATTTGTTGAACGAGAATAAATTTGTTTCGTCGAACTCGAAGCTTGCGCTGTCTTCATTTGGGACTTCATCGGGATTGCCGCCATACGGTGCCCCGATAATCTGCACTATTGGTTCGATAATTTGTTTCCAGCCCCACTCGGAGCGAACGAGCGGATAACGCCATTCGACTCCGGCCCATGGCAGTGCCCGGGCAACCGTGTGCGTGCTGGTTCCGGTTAACGCGGCGCCGACAAGGCTCGTATCTGTGACGTGGTAAGCGTCCCCTCGCAGATTGGCAAACAGTGTCAGGAGGTGTCCGCCGGATGTTGTGAGGGGTAGTTTCCAGGACGCTGTTGCAGACAGACGTGCGGTGTCTCGCCCTTCGCCCCTGTGCAGATACAATGCATTGCCCGATAACGAAAAGCGCCCACCCAAAACTGTTTCATCGGGGACATATTCGATTTCGGCCAGTGGCAGCACCAGTGGCGTTAGTCCGGGGTCGTCATCTTCTCTCAGGCCCTGAAAATACCAGCTGTTTATTGCCGTATAGGAGCGTCCATCGATGCCTTCGACGAAGAGGTTATTTTCAAGACGATCAAGCGACGAGATGTCATACCTTTTGAGGTATGTGTCATTCGAGGTCAGTTGAGCATTGTATCCCCAACGCCAAACCTCATCGATCTGGAAATTGCCGCCGCCAAAAACATGTCCCTGCAATGTATCGTCGCCTGTTTCGACGCCTGAGAGGTTGCGTGCTTGACCATAACGTCCGCTGGCTTGAATATTGAAGGCTCCGGTTTCCGTCCGTTGACGCCATTCGCCTTTTAGCAGCGGCCCATCCGCTTCAGTATACACAGGCGCCAACAACAGATCATAGCTGGGGTCGAGTGCGAAATAGTACGGCACTTCCAGGAAGTAGCCGAGGTCGCTGGAGTGTCCAACGCCCGGAACTAAAAAGCCGGATTGGCGTGGCGCTTCGGGGTCGGCGTGAGAGAAATATGGCAAATACGCGACCGGCACGCCGAACACTTCGAAGAATGCGTCTTCGTATTCAACGCGCGCTTTTTCCTGGTTGTAGACTACCCGAAAGGCTTTGATCTGCCAAGTTGGTGGCTTTTCCGGGTCTTCTTTGCAGGGTTTGCACGTTGTGTAGACGGCCTTTTCAAGGGTCATTACTTTGCCGTCAGTTCTTGTAGCTTTTGCGGCGGCAAGCCTGCCGCGGCCGGCCAACACAATATTGAGACTGTCGATGATGCCGTCGCGCATGTCATCGGTTACTTCGATGCGATTTCCGGAGATCGTGGTTCCGTTCGCTTCGCGCAAAGTGGCGTTGCCCTCGGCGATCACAATGCGGGTCTGTTGATTATAGGTCAGACGATCAGCAATCAGCGTGCGCTCGCCGTATGTGATTTCCACATTGCCTTCGGCGCTGACGACATTGGTGTTGGTGTCGTAAGTCATCTTGTCGGCGCGAATGAGCACTTCTTGCTTTGCATCACCGGATGATTTTGCGGCGGCGTCGGTGGCGGGGCTCGTCGCTCCGCCAGGAGGCAGATCGAGAGCGAACAAAAGCGATCCGTCGCCTGCCAATGCCGGCAGCGACAAATTCAGAAATAACGGGAGGCTAATGATGAGGCGAAACGCGACCTTCATCCATCCTCCTGATTGAACATAACTGCCATACCGATCAACAACGCCGTGGTAGCGGGGGCCCACGCAGCCAGCGCTACTGGAACAGTACCCGAAATCCCCAAAGCCCGAGCGACGTCGGTGAAGAAATACAGGACGAATCCAGTCAAAACGCTCGAGACGATGAGCCTTGCAGCCCCCCCAAGTCGCGCCAGCCTAAGTGAGAAGGCCGCCGCTACGAATATCATAGCGCATAATAGCACCGGTCCTGCAAGCAATGCATGGTAGTGGAGACGATGTTTTGTAGCCGAAAAGCCAGCCGCTTCAGCCTGCGCAATGAACTGCGGCAGGTCCCAAAACGCTATGGTTTCTGGGGTTGCAAAGCTTTCTTGAATTTGATTGTGAGTAAGTGACGTTTTCACATCGAGAGTAGGGTAAAATACTGCTGGACGATCCGGGCCGGTAACCCAGGCCTCCACAAGGTGCCATTTTTGCTCCTGAAGTGACGCAGATTTGGCATCGATTCGACCGCTGAAGGCGTCTTTGCCCACGTAAATGAACAGAACTACGTTTTTTAGGTGTAGCCCGGAATCTGAAACACCCAGAGCGTGTATGACTGTTTGGCCTTTCTCGTCACCTTGCCGAAGCCATAAACCATTGTTGGAGACGGCCAGTAATGACGGGCGGCCGCGTATGTAACGTGCCTGAAGCTCCTCGTACCGCGAAATCAGGCGGGCGGCGAAGGGGTTGTAGACGGTGGTCATAAACCCGCCGATCAGCAAGGCGACCACCAAGGCAGGTGCTAAGAAAAGCCACGCAGAAACGCCTGAGGCCCTGGCAATCACCAATTCCTGGCTCCGCGTCATGCGCGCGAAACACCAAATGGCGCCGAACATTACGGCGAACGGCATCATTTTTTCGGTGAGGTTTGGTAGCTTCAAAAGCGCCATGGCGATTATTGTCGATAGCGGTACTGCGTCGCGCCCGGCGGTGCGGTTTAGAAGGTCAACAATGTCAATGACAAACGCCAGCGTCAGACAAAAGGCAAAAACGATTCCGACGCTGACCAGGAACTGTTGGGCCAGGTAACGGGACAGAATCCAACTGATGTTCATGACGCAGCCTCGACCGCTGGCAAGGGAGCAAGTCCTGAGCCCTTAAGGTTCTCAAACTTTCGAATCGACAACAGAAGCAACAGTCCGGCAACCCAGAGCAATGGCCATACATACATTGTGAACGCTGCGTCTGGCACGGAATTTGTAAATTGCTGAAATCCAAACCCTGGAAGTCGCGCGGCGAGCACTGCGGCACATGCGAGCGCTATTCGCCCGCCATACCCTCGCCGGTTGAACGTTCCTCCCACGAGCGCATAGACCCCGATCAATGCAAAAACCAAACAATAAAGCGGCCCGCTTAATCTGTTGTGCGCCTCCGCGAAATATTTGCGCCGCTGTTTGTCGTTCACCGTTTTTTCGGGATACAGTAGTTCGTTGAGGTAGCGTTCGCTGGGTTCGCGCGACGTCTCGCCGCGCTGCTTGTCGAACTGTCCAAGGTCAAAAGTGTATTTTTCAAAGTCCAGCACTTTCAGGCGGCCGGCTCCGCCTTCCAGCCACTGAACGTTTCCTTGAAACATAATCAGACGTGGTCCGGCAGGTGTATTGGCAAGCAACCCCCGTTGCGCCATGTAGGTCGCAATCCCCTTGGGGTTGCGGGCATCGTGAACCAGAATACCGCGAATGTCGCCGCCAGCATTGTTTTCGGACACATACACGGTCAAGCCTTCGATTGGGTTTGTGAAGGCGCCTTCGCGCACAAATGTATTCACAAGGTCGGCACGAATTTCGAACACCCGATCTTTTACTTCCCGCATGCCTGCGGGCATAATCATCAGGTTCGATACGTAGGCCGCCAAAGTCGTGAGCACCGACAACAGCAAGATTGGACCTACAACCGCCCAGCGGCTGAATCCGGCGGCCCAAATGATCACCAGCTCGCTTTCCACGTAAAGCCGGTTGAGGGCGTAAAAGACGGCTGCAATCAAGGCGAAAGGAAGTAAGAGGCCAACCACTTGGGGAAGGGCCAGAATGGTAAGGTAAAGATAGGTCGTCGCTGATTGGCTTTGATTGATCACGAGGTCGAGCATTCGCAGCGACTGGGAAAGCCAGGCGACGCCCACCAAGGCGAAAGTGAAGAAAATGAGGGGGCCGCCCACTTGCCGGAAAATGTAGTTTGAGATTCCGGACATGAGGTCTATGCGTGCCTTGTTTTTAGCAAGGAAATGTGACCGCTTCACATCGCCTTCGTTGCCCGGTACAAATCCGTGTCCCCCTCGTCGGCAGGGGCGCTCGTTCAGAATCCCATGGTTAGAGGGCTCCCGAGGAACCCGAATAATGCAGGTGTGGTGTCCACGCAATAACCTTCCTGCTTTTCCGCTCGAATTGTTGCGTTAAGAGATAACCTGACATGCAAATTGGTTTTGTGAAGGCTGAGATTCCCAACGAAGGCACGCTCGCAATCGGCGTGAGCGAGTGCGACGACAACTTGCCCGGTATTCTGGGTGAATTGGACAAGAAATCCAAAGGGGCTTTGGGGCGAGGGTTAAAGGCCGCGCGATTTAAAGGTGGTAAAGGCAAGGTCGTGGAAATGCTGGCACCTGCCGGTATTGACCTTGATCGGTTGTTGGTTATCGGACTTGGTAAAGCTGACGAGTTTGGTGCGAAGGGCGCTGAAAATTTTGGCGCTGTCGCAATTGGCCGATTGCTCGCCAGTGGAGAAAAGGCTGTCACTTTGCTGCTTCAGTACCCTGCCGGGAAAGTGGTTGAAGACGATGGAGCGATTGCCGCCAGTGTTGCTCTGGGCGCCGTCTTGCGCAGCTACCGGTTCGACCAGTATCGAACAACGCAAAAGAAGTCTGACAAGCCGACGCTTGCCAAAGTCAGCATTGTTGCACGCGATGTCGCCGAAGCGAAAAAAGCATGGCGGGCGCCCGAGGCGATCTCGAAGGGTGTTTTCTATGCACGCGACCTGGTTTCCGAGCCGCCGAATGTTCTTCATCCCGAAGAGTTTGCCAAGCGCGGACGATCTCTGGAGGACATGGGACTCGATGTTGAGGTCCTTGGCGAAAAGGAAATGGCCAAGCTTGGTATGCACAGTTTGCTGGGCGTTGGCTTGGGATCGGAATGCGAGTCGCAACTGCTGGTGATGCAGTGGAAAGGCGCGCGGGATCGCAACGCTCAACCCATCGCGTTTGTCGGAAAGGGAGTGACCTTCGACACGGGCGGCATCTCGCTGAAACCGGGTCCGGGAATGGACGCCATGAAGTACGATATGGGTGGCGCGGGAACTGTGACGGGCCTCATGCACGCGCTCGCCGGGCGCAAGGCCAAAGTAAATGTGGTCGGCATTTGCGGCATCGTCGAGAATATGCCGGACGGCAAAGCGCAGCGGCCGGGAGATGTCGTCAAGTCGATGTCGGGGCAAACCATTGAAATTTTGAATACGGATGCCGAAGGCCGCCTGGTTTTGGCCGACGCGCTTTGGTATTGCCAGAACCGCTTCAAGCCAAAATTTATGGTCGATCTGGCGACCCTTACGGGCGCCATTCGCGTTTCGCTTGGGCTTGAAATTGCCGGTCTTTTTTCCAACAACGACGAGCTGGCAGAGCGCTTGTTGGCCGCGGGGAAAGCCGAAGGCGAAGAGTTGTGGCGCATGCCGATGGGTGAGCGTTTTGACAAGTTGATCGATAGCCCGATTGCCGACATGAAAAATATCGGCGGGCCATATGGCGGATCGATCACGGCGGCGCAGTTTATACAGCGTTTTGTCAACAAAGTTCCGTGGGCACATCTGGATATCGCCGGAACCGCGTGGGCCGAAGAGGCGCGGGGCGCAACGCCCAAGGGCGCAACGGGTTTCGGGGTAAGGCTGCTGAACCGCCTCGTCGCCGATCACTACGAAGGCTGATGGCCGAAGTCTTTTTTCTATCACCTGGAGCGGGCGGCACTGGAAGATGTGCTGCCCGGCTTGCTCGAAAAAACGCTTGAGCGGGGCTGGAAAGCTTTCGTGCGCGTCGGGTCCGATGAGCGGGCGGCGGCACTTGATGCCCACTTATGGACTTATCGCGAAAACAGTTTTTTGCCGCACGGGCTTGATCGCGACGCGCATGCGGGCGAGCAACCCATTTTACTGGCCGCGAAATCCGGCAATGCAAATGAGGCGCAAGTTTTGTTCTTTGCCGACGGCGCGGAACCGGATGACTGGGCTGGCGCCCCACTGGCTTCGGCGAAACGCGTTGTCGTGGTTTTCGACGGACGTGATCCGCAAGCGGTTGAGCGCGTACGATCACAATGGAGCGACGCCAAAGCCAGCGGCCACGAGATTACCTACTGGCAGCAAGCCGCATCTGGAAAGTGGGAAAAGCGCGCCTAGAAATTTATTCGGCGGCGCGCTGACGAAGTGCGAGTTCGAAGGGCACCACGTTTTCCGGAAGGCCTTTGAGGCGCGGTTGCTTTCGGGCCTGGGGTTCGGGCAGCTTGTCGTGGATGCCCGCGTCAGCGCCTGCCTCCATGAAGGCGTCCAGAACTTCGATCAGTTTCATAAACTGAAACCAAGCATACGGTGTTTGTGTCCCCGTGGTCATACGATCCACGGCCCAGTCTTTCAGTACACGCATCTGCGTATCGGGCGTCTTTGCCGATTTCATTTTCCCTACCCAAACTTTTCACTGACCATCGCGAATCAGGAGCGTTGAGATTGAGCCCGCCCGGTTAATTGAGGCTTAATGCGGTTCGCGCGGCCTCGAGGGCTTCGGTGGAGGCTAGCCAGGCGGCCTCGGCGGCATCGATCTGTTTGAGGATGTCTCCTCTTTGCCTGGTGAGGGTGGTGACGCGTCCGGCCTCTTGCTCGTAGAGGTCCGGCGCATTGAGCGCGGCGTCGAGCCTGGCAAGTTCGGCTTGAAGTTTGGCGATGCGCTTTTCCGCTTCGTCGGCGGTGCGTTTGAGCGGGGTGACTTGAGCTCTGCGATCGGCGCTGGCTTTGCGCTCTTCGGCTTTGGTGAGTTTCGCCGCGTTGCTTGCAGGCTTTGAGCCTGCCGGTTTGCGCTCGTCGAGCAAGAACTTCCGGTAGTCGTCCATATCTCCATCGAACGGGGTCACGTTGCCGTTGGCCACCAGCCACAGGCGGTCGGCGCA
>JANOFD010000581.1:0-1492 GCA_031413455.1 Rhodobiaceae bacterium | reverse complement strand
GCTCGCCAGCCGTTCGCCACCCACGACAGTGCGTCGTGGATGTTTGGCAGGATATTCAAAAATTCAAGTCGCAGCGGAAAAATGGGTGTTGCAATTAGCCCAACTCCGGATTAGGAACGTATATAGAACATTTTTGCGCTGCGCAAGTGGAAAATGATTTTGCGAGGGCCGAGGAAACGCTCAGAACTACGGTGCAACGAGATGACCTACCGCAACTCGCAATTGTCGTTCCGTGTATGGCTTTTCAAGGCAGCGGGCGCCTTCGACAAATTGGCCTTTCATCTCGTCCGTAAGCGATTGGCCGGTCGTGTAAAGCACGCGCAACTGCGGGCGAATTTTGACGGCCTCTTGCGCCAGCTTGAATCCGCCGTGAACCTCTTTCTTGAGGTAGATGTCGGTAAAAAGTGCGTCGATGACGTTTGGCGAATTGAGATGCGATAGGGCCTCCGCAGCATCGCCTGCCGAGAATATGCTGTGGCCCCACTCTGCAATCATCATCTCTGCAACTTCGCGGATGAGCGCGTCATCTTCGACGACCAGTATTGCTGCCATCGCTTCTATGCCGCCGCTCGTTTGGCTGGATGGAAGAACAGCGCCTGCCCCACTGCCGCCTTTACGGTTTCGGACAGGAACGGCTTGGTGATGAGGTAAGTCGGTTCCGGCCTTTCGCCGGTCAACAGGCGCTCGGGATAGGCGGTGATGAAAATCACGGGCACGTCGAAACTGCGCAGGATGTCGGTGACCGCATCGATGCCAGAACTTCCGTCGGCCAGGCGAATGTCGGCAAGGACCAGTCCCGGCTTAAGACTTATTGCCTTGCGCACTGCATCATCCCTGGTCGCGGCAACACCCACAACTTCGTGACCCAGACTTTTCACGATGGCTTCAAGATCGAGCGCGATGACGGACTCGTCCTCGATGATCAAAACGCGCGAGGTCAGCTGGAGCTCGATTTCCTTTTGCGTTCTGGTAATTTGTGCCTCGACCTCGGCTTCGGTCTTGCTCAGAATTCGGGCGGTTTCAGCGCGGCTGAACCCTTCAAGCGAATTCAACAGCAAAGCCTCTCGATTGGTGGGTGACAGGGCCTGCAAGCGTTCGTCGGGCGAAGTGGCCCGCTGCTCGGTTTGGGCCGCACCGTTGGGGCGGCTTGTCGTCGCCCAGATGGCATGAAACACCCGATAAAGCGCAATTCGGGCCGGGATATCCGTATCGAATTCGGCCGGCTTGGCTAAAATGGCTTCAAGCGTAGCACGAACGTAGGAATCCCCCCCCGCCTGGGATCCGGTCAGCGCGCGGGCATAACGGCGGAGATAGGGAAGGTGCGGTGCGATTGCGGCCGAAAGGCTCATGAGGCGGTCTCTCCAGATTACGATTGAGTTAAAACGCTCGAAACCATGAAAAGTTCCATGGAACCAGGACCCTTCGACGCCAACCGGCGTTATTAATGGTCAGTAACATAGTCAGCCAAAGGAAAACGGCGGAAATTCGGTCT
>JANOFD010000580.1:0-3377 GCA_031413455.1 Rhodobiaceae bacterium | reverse complement strand
CGATCGGTGACGAGACGACCTCCCAACGGGAAGTCCGGCCCTTTGATGTACTTCAAGAGGTCTTTGGTCTCGGCCTCGGGGTTCTCAATCAGATGAATGCAGGCCGCGATCACTTCTCCCAGATTGTGAGGCGGAATATTTGTCGCCATGCCGACCGCAATTCCGGTCGCGCCGTTCGCCAACAGATTGGGAAAGCCTCCGGGAATAATGACCGGCTCTTTATCCTCGCCATTATAGGTCGCGCGATAATCGGCCCCGTCGTCGCTCAATCCTTCGAGCAAAATTTGCGCGATTTCCGTCAACCGGCTTTCGGTGTATCGCATCGCCGCCGGATTATCGCCGTCAACATTGCCGAAATTGCCCTGCCCGTCGATCAGCGGATAGCGTAACGAAAAATTCTGCGCCAACCGCACCAATGCGTCATAGATCGACTGATCGCCATGTGGATGGAACTGGCCCATAACATCACCAACGACGCGCGCGCACTTCTTGAAACTGGAATTCGGATCAAGCCCCAGCCGCTGCATCGCAAACAACACGCGCCGGTGCACCGGCTTCAAGCCGTCGCGCACATCCGGCAGCGCGCGCTGCATGATCGTCGACAGCGCATAGGCCAGATACCGTTCGCCCAACGCGTCCTTCAAATCGACTTCACGCACAACGTCGTCGAGCGCCATCTCGAATCCCTTTGTTTAAGCGAGGACCGCTTGACTAGCGGTCTGCCTTGTCCGCCGCAAGCCGTTGAGTGAGCCGCAAGCGCGCCAGTGGCATAACACCGCCATGCGGTTCCAACACGATGCGCTCCAGGAAAAAGCCCGTCAGCGCAAGGCCTTCCGCCAATTGCGTCACGTCCGTTGTGGTGTCGTGCGACACCAGAAAGGGCGGTAACGGCAAAAGCCGCCCTGCATAAGGCTGTGCCGCACTGGCCGTCACCGCCCGTCCGGTTTTTGGGGAAACATGTGTCAGTCCTGCTTTCGCGCCCGTGACCGCACACTGACTCAGATCAAGACCAAATCCCAAATCTTCAAGCAGCACCAACTCAAATTCGACATGAGACTTGATCCACTCCGGCGAGCGCTCGCGCATCATCATTTGCAACAGACCGTCGAGGGCATCATACACGCGCCCATGAGCTTCCCGCTCGGGAAGCGTTGCGGCACACATCGCACAGGCCGCAGTCAAACCATCCAGCTTCAAAGCGTCTTCAAAAAAATGCGCAGCGCGCGCCGCCATCAGCTCAAGTGAATAGTTTCCCAATTGCTGATCCAAGCGGGCGCGCCAATGCAACGACAGTATGTTTCCGGGCTCAAGCATTCCTTTGGTACGCTTCGACGACGCCCCGCGGACCAGTCCAAGGTGCCTGCCATGACTTCGCGTCAGAGCTTCAAGGATGGCGGAAGTTTCGCCAAATGGGCGAACTCCAAGCACGATCGCGTCGTCAGTCCATTCCATCTATGACTTCATCCGGGGAAACTCATGCGCCTGATGGCTGCTGCGAACCGAAAAACTTGGTTACCATCATTGCACGGTTGCCCAAACCGCACTAGCGTATGGCGTCGCTGACTTTCGGCCCAGTAGGGGACACTTCAGACAATGTCATCCCAGCCCGTGCCGGCGTTTGCTGCCTCAATCGTATCTGGGAATTGTCATACACAGCACACCAAAACCAATCAGGGATGAAACCATGCGCATTCTACTCTCCGCTCTGGCGATAGCCGCAGCATCACTCACGGCACTTCCGGCCGCCGCTCAAGGATTAACCAATGAAAAATCTCAGATAGAGGTTCTAACCGCAGCAAACGTGTCAGAAATTCTGACGGAATTGGGCGCTCAAGAAGTTCAATCGAACGATAAGAACGGCCGAACCCTAATAACATTCAAAGACGGTGGTGTACCTTACAACGTGGGTATTATTTGCGATAATTTAGGTTGTACTTCGCTGCATATGCTGGTGGCAATGAGCACCGCCTCCAAGAAATTTCCGTTGGACATTGTGAATGCCGCGAACAGGGCAAATACGATTGTTCAAGTGCTCCAATACGATTCGGACACTCTGTTCATCAGCCGCATGACGTTTACCGATGGTGGCGTTTCAAAAAAGAACATCGCCGTCAATATCGGTTCGTTCGTGGCTGCGGTGCGGGAAACGTTGAAATTTCTGACCACACAGGTTGTGGCTGGCTATCAACAGGGCGGGTCATCGCAGTTCCAGCCGGTAGGCATGGCGACAGATCAGCTGCGCGCAGCCGCCATGGCACCAGAAGACGTCCTAAAAGTGATGGACAAAATGGCAGCTCGCAAGGCATTGGGCTTCAAGAACTAATCCTTCGGCAAATCCAGCCCAATTTCACGATAGTGCGCGGGATCTTCTGCCCAGTTCTCGCGTACTTTCACATGCAAGAACAAATGCACGGTGTGCCCAAACAAAGTCTCCATTTCTTTGCGGGCTGACGACCCCAGCAGTTTGATCGTCGCCCCATTTTTCCCAAGTACAATGGCTCTCTGACTGTCGCGCTCGACAAAAATGGTTTGCTCAACTCTGGCGCTTCCGTCCTTCTTGACCGCCCACTGCTCGGTCGACACACTTGTCGCGTAGGGCAGTTCTTGGTGCAACCGGTCGTAAATCCGCTCTCGCGTTATTTCAGCAGCCAGCAGCCGCAGCGGCATATCGGCGGCTTGGTCGGCCGGATAGGCCCAAGGTCCTTCAGGCATGCGCGACGCCAGATAATGCAAGAGGTCTTTCGTTCCGTCGCCGTTCGTCGCCGACGTCATGAAAACCTTGTCGAATTTCGCTTGTTCATTCAGTTTTGCAATCAGCGGCAATACCTGGTCATGCGGCGTTGCGTCGATCTTGTTCAACACCAGGATAGCCGAACGCGATGCCGCGTTGAGCCCCTCTACAATGCGTCCCGTGTCTTGCGCGGCATAGCCGCCCGGCGACTGCAAGACGTCCGGTACATCGACCAGCAGACACACAACGTCGGCATCTTCTGCGCCCGCCCACGCCGCCTTCACCATGGCCCGGTCAAGCCTGCGCTTGGGCACGAATATGCCCGGCGTATCGACAAGCACGATTTGGCTCTCACCATCAATCGCAACACCCCGCACCCGCATCCGCGTGGTCTGAACCTTGCGGCTGACGATGGAAACTTTCGAACCGACAAGCTTGTTGACCAATGTCGACTTGCCGGCGTTTGGCGCCCCAATGATGGCGGCAAAGCCGCAGCGCGTGGGGGCCCCGGTCACGATGTCAACCTCAACACCAAGAGGCGCGCAGCAGACTGTTCAGCCGCACGAAGATTTGTGCCTTCGCCGATTTCCGGATCGTGACCGCGCACCGTCACCTGCACCGTAAAGCGCGGCGCATGATCGGGCCC
>JANOFD010000579.1:0-2835 GCA_031413455.1 Rhodobiaceae bacterium | reverse complement strand
GTCGTGATCCTGCCCGAGACGAGTTTGAGTAACGCGACCGCCGTGGCCGACGACATTCGCAAATCGGTCGAGACAAAAAAGATCGTGCAAAAGTCGACCGGCAAAGATATGGGGACCGTTACTCTGTCGCTGGGTGTGGCGCAGTTTGTTCCGGGCGAACAGGTTGCCGATCTATTGAACCGGGCAGATGCGTGCCTCTACACCGCTAAACGCGGCGGCCGGAACCGTGTGGTCACCGAGCATGATCTCGGCAGCAACTCCCAGACGCAAACGGACCCGAGCGGCGCAGCTCCGGCAGAACGCAGCGAAGAGAGCAAACGCTTCGAATACGCGGTGCGGGCGATTTGCCGCGAAGGCGCGATGCCGTTGCGGTCAAACATCGACCTTCGCCAGTTCCATCGCTTTGCGCGCTGGATGGTGATCGCCGAGCCTGAAATTGGCCAAAAGAAAATTCCCATGCGCTTGGTTGGCTCAGGGTTTCAAGATTTGCTGGGTCGCGAATTGACGGGCATGGACTATTTGGAGTTTGTCGATCCGGCGATCAGCGACGCAGCCTACGCCAGCGCTATGGCGATGATCAAATTGCCCTGCGCGCTCTGGCAGAAGACGCCGAGCATTCTGCCAGATGGGCAGAGCGTTTTGCTTGAATACACGGTCTTTCCGATGTTGGATGATAAGACAAACAAGCATCAATTGCTGATCCTGGTGAACCATCAACTGGCCGAGGGGCGCAGCTTGGGCGGCGTGCCGGAGTTCAAGCGCGCAACAATCTTCAAGTGGCTGGATCTCGGCGAGGGCATACCAGCGCTCACCACGAGCGCTGCCGCTTAGTGAGGCCTATACCGCCGGCTTGAAGCGCGGGGTTGGGATTGTGGTTTTCCTGGGCGTGGCTTTGAGGATGGTGGTGCCGGGCGGAAGTATTTCGGGGCCACCTTGACCATTCGTGCTGATGGGTGCCGGTGCCGGGTCGTCGTTGTATGATTGCTCGCGGGATGCGGTTTTGACGTAGCTGCCCTGGCATTGGCGCAGATAGCGCTCCTTGGACATGCCAGCGGGGACAGAGTTACCTGCCTTTTCCTCGACGTAACGCTCAAGGCATATTTTCCTGGCGTCGTCGTGGATCGAGGCCGCAGCTGGCACCAGCGTTGCCGCCAAGCCAAACACAGAAAACACTATGGAATTCAACAGTTTTACGCAGGTCACCAGAAGCCTCCCAGCGGCTTTACAGCAGTTGCAGGACAACACCTGTATGCCAAAGTAAAATCAAGCGATAAATGAAGTTGACTGTTCTGTTTTTTCATGATCCGCGCCAAATCAGACCGATGACGGTTCAGGAGACTTGCGGCCACGGAAGCCGATAACCAACGATATAAAGGCTAACAACACGAAGAGAACCACAAGCCATAGCGGTACGCCACCAATCTTGACTTGTAATAAGGCCTTTGGGTCCTTGAGAAACGCCGCCGGATCGTTGAACAGGGACGAGGGCGGGGGTTCTGTCACAGGCGGGGTGGCCGAAGGCGCGTCTGCGGTTTTGATCGATTCAGCGGGAGTGATGCCGGTCGGAGGCGCTGCGGCGGGCTCTTCGGCCAGCGTGGCAGGCGGAACGGCCGCGGCTGCGGTGGCGCCAGCCCCACCAGAGGCAGGGGGTATAATAACCTCGGCAGGGGCGGGTTTCGGGGCCGGTGTGGGGACCACAACAGGAGCGGTTGCGCGCTCGGGCGTTGCCACCGGCGAGGCGTCTTCCTGCTCCATTATGGGCTGCATGACAGCTGCGGTTTTGATCACTGGCTCGGGATCGTCGGGGACAATAGCACTGCGCACGACTCTTGGAGCGCTAGGCGGCGGCGCTTCGACGATCACAGGCGCGATTTCAGGTGGCTTGACGACGGTTGGTGTCGTTTCGCACGAGGCCAAGACTAACGATGCTGCGAGCAGCACCAAGATTTTCTGAGAACTTACCACTGATCGACTCACCCGCTTACCATCATGATTTCAATCCTAGGCGCATCGCACAGGGCTGCACCACAGACGCAAACATGCAGGACCTGCGTGCCACAACTTTCGGCAGCGAGAATGGATAGCGCGGCAGACTCGCTGCAACCTGGGCTCGCAGACTCAACTCCACCTACGTCCGTTAGAAACCGTAACGCAGGGCGCCGCTAGCGATCGACTCCGAATAATTGGCAGACGCCAGGTTTGAGCTGCGATCGACGAAGCGGTATTCGGCGATGGCCGTCAAATTGGCAGTCAAATCGACCTCGCCGTGGGCGCGGAACGTGTGGCGGCGGTCTTCGCGCTTTTCACCGATTGACGTGCTTGTGATGTCTTCATAGTCGCGCATGAGATAGGCGTAGGAGAGCTTCAACTTTCCACCTTTGCCGAACACCGCGACAGGAAACTGAACCGCAGCGCGGCCGGTCAACCCATTATAGTCATAGGCGGCGTCGGTCGTGTCTTCGAGCGTGTAGGTGCCGCCGACCGAGAAGTAACCCTTGTTGGCCCTGTCAAAATAGAACTGAAGATCGCCCGCCGGCTGCTGGGTTTGCGCGTCGCGGCCGTTGTCCAGGATATTATAATTCTTGTCGACATAACGATAGGTCGCCGTGAACTGGAGATTGTCGGACAGCATTCCGGAGATCGACGGCGTGAACACGTGCTGTTGCTGGAAAAAAGCGCCGTCATACTGCGCGTTGCTATACATATAGCCGATGCCGAGCTTGACGCCACCGAGTTTGGTCCACGCGCTTATTTCGGGTTTGTGGGTCTGATAGTTGAACGCGCTCAGATCCTGGTAGAGGCTTTGGAAGAAGTTGTAACCCAGTTCGATCCTGC
>JANOFD010000578.1:0-9785 GCA_031413455.1 Rhodobiaceae bacterium | reverse complement strand
GTCTGTCTGTCTGTCTGTCTGTCCATCCGTCTGTCTGTCTGTTTGTCTGTCTGCCTGACTGACTGACTTACTCGAGAAGTAATCGCGAAGCGGGTACTTTTCAGCTGCGACATCGATCATCAAGCGATCCTGCTGAGCGGTCTGGAGAGTGCCGGAGAGGTTTTTTACAGTTGCCGAGGGGTCGAGGGACTGGTGCTGGGAGAGTACAGCTACATGGGGGACTTCTGGGGGAGATCGTCGGTGTGAGACCGGGAGAGCGTCCCAGTCGTACTGTACAAAGACCGCGAAGAGGACGATGAAGGCGACCTGGAACAGCGCCAGGAGCAGGCCGAATTTGCGGACATTCCAAGAGGCCGCGGAAAGCTCTTTGGCGGGACTACTGAGACAATTCAAGGACAAGGCAGGGAAAAACCGCGAAGCGATGAGTGTGGGGCTTTATACGTACCCTGTGCTGATGTCGGCAGATATTCTGGCTTACAAAGCCACGCACGTGCCAGTTGGAGACGATCAAAAACAGCATGTCGAGCTGGCGCGGGATATTGCCCAGAAGTTCAACAATGATTTCGGCGTGGCTGATTTCTATCCGTTGCCGGAACCCATTATCGCCGGCCCGGCGACTCGGGTAATGAGTTTGCGTGATGGCAGCGCCAAAATGTCAAAGTCGGACGCGTCGGACTATTCGCGAATCAACCTGACTGACGACGCCGACACGATTGTGCTCAAGTTCAAGAAGGCCAAGTCCGATCCTCTTCCGTTACCGGAAACTGAGGCGGATCTCGCAGGGCGTCCGGAAGCGGAAAATCTGCTGTCTATTTACTCTGCTTTTGCAGAGCGCCCGCTGTCTGCCGTAATTGACGAATTTCGAGGGGCGCAGTTTTCGATTTTAAAGAACGCACTTTCGGAAATTGTCGTGTCAAAGCTTGCCCCGATTGCCGCTGAAATGCGTCGGCTATTGGCCGATCGAGAAGAGCTGGATCGATTGTTGCGCGAAGGCGCGGGCCAGGCACGGGCTATTTCGGAACCGATCATTGCCGATGTCAGGCGCATCGTCGGGTTCGCGGCTTCATAGGGCACTCTCATGACAACGAGACGGTAGTTCCCATGTCAGACACATCAACTCAAAGTGCCACTCAAACGCAACGCGGGCGCAAGTTTCTTGTCGTTGTCGATAAATCGCCTGAGCACAAAAAGGCCCTGCGCTATGCCGCGCGAAGGGCCCAGCATACGGGCGGACATATCTCTTTGCTGATCGTGGTGTCGCCTGCAGACTTTCAGCATTGGCGTTCGGTCGAAGACGCGATGCGTGAGGAAGCCATGAGTGAAGCCGAACGCTTGCTTTATGAGGCCGCAAGCCATGTGCATGAACTCACTGGGCAATATTCCGAGGTGCTTGTACGCGAAGGCAAGTCGCGCGACGTGTTGTTGGCACTGTTGAAGGAAGACCCGGACATCATGGTGTTGGTGCTGGCTGCGGGAACAGGACGCGAAGGTCCGGGTCCGCTTGTGACACTTGTCGCCCAACAGGCGCAGCTAGCCTATCCGATTCCGGTCACAATTGTGCCGGGAGGCTTGAGCGACGACACGATCGACTCGTTGGCTTAACCGTTTTTAATGGCTGGTTTGCAGCAGTTGGCGCGGCATCTTCAAGTTTTTGAGACGCGTTGCGCATTCCAGTGGTTGTTTCAAGGTGAATGGGGGCCTATTTGAAGCCTTGCTGTAACCGCTCGAAGAGACACCGATGTTTATCCAAACTGAATCAACGCCTAACCCAGCTACCCTGAAGTTCTTGCCCGGCCGGTCTGTGCTTGGACAAGGGGCTGCAGATTTTCCGTCACGCGAGTCGGCTCAGAAATCGCAGCTTGCGCGGTCCTTATTCGATGTTGAAGGTGTTTCGGGCGTTATGTTTGGACCCGATTTCATAACGGTCAGCAAGTCGGGAAGCGACTGGCCGCAGCTCAAACCCATGATTTTGGGCGTAATCATGGAGCATTTCACCAAGGGCTTGCCTGTGATTGAGGGGGAGGTTCAGTCAGCCTTGGCAGCGGAAGACTACGACCCGCAAGACGAAGCGATTGTAGTGCAGATCAAAGAATTGCTGGAGACCCGCGTGCGGCCCGCTGTGGCGCAAGATGGTGGAGATATCGTGTTTCGGGGATTTGAGAGCAAGTCCGGAACTGTGTTTTTGAATTTGCGTGGTTCGTGTGCAGGATGTCCATCGTCGACGGCAACGTTGAAAAATGGCATTGAGAACATGCTGCGCCACTACATTCCAGAAGTGAATGCGGTGGAGGCTGTCGCAGCCTAGTCATTGTAAATTCAATTTTCCAAACAAATGAGGGCTAAGTTGCACCACGCGATTTCAGACGACGCGCTTGATCAATTGTTTCGTGCCGCACGCACTCAGAACGCGTGGCAGAACAAGCCGGTTTCACAAACACTCTTGCATGCTCTCTACGATCTCATGCGCATGGGACCAACGAGCGCCAACTGTTCTCCGGCGCGGCTTGTGTTAATTACAACATCGGAAGGCCGCGAACGTATCAAACCGTTTTTAGCTCCGAACAATGTCGCAAAAGTGATGCAAGCACCCGTGACGGTGATTATCGGGCATGATTTGGAATTTTATGAAAAGCTGCCACAGCTGTTTCCCCATGCGGACGCGCGCAGCTGGTTTGTCGGCAACGAGAAATTAATTCAATCGACGGCTTTTCGAAATGGCACATTGCAGGGCGCCTATCTCATTATGGCGGCGCGCGCTGTGGGTCTGGATTGCGGGCCGATGTCTGGTTTTGACAATGATGGCGTCGACAAGGCGTTTTTCTCGGGTAGCGCCACCAAATCCAATTTTATCTGTGCACTGGGTTACGGTGATCCAAGTGCTGTTTTTCCCCGGTCTCCGCGCTTGGCATTTGAAGAGGCTTGCCAGATCATATGATTGATCGGCTGGTTTTGGCCTTCGACACGTCATTTGGCCCTGTGAGTGCGGCTCTGGCGACATTGGATGGTAAAATCATCGCCAGCGCGGCAGCGGATAACCCGGCAGGGACGCAGGCTGAAACCCTGCCGCCGCTCGTGGCGCAATTGTTCAAAGATGCCGGAGCTTCATTCAAGCAGTTGAGCCGCGTTGCGGTCACGGTTGGACCAGGAGCCTTTACGGGCGTGCGCGTTGGACTTGCATTTGCAAAGGGGTTGCACCTGGCGACAGGCGCCGAGTTATTGGGGCTGCTAACGCTCGACTGTTTTGCGGCGCAGATGTCAAATAGCCATCCAAATTGCAGCGTGGGGGTGGTGATTGATGCCAAACGCGGAGAGGTCTACGCACTGGCAACCGATCCGGTCGGCCGCGTGACGTTGCCCGCAGCGTTGATGGCCATCGATGAAGCCAGGCGGGCCATGGACCGGGTGTTGCTGGCGTCATGTGTGTTGACAGGTTCTGGTGCAGTTTTGTTGCAGGGCTTGACCCGTGCCGTGACAGTGGTTGAGGCAGGGCGTATTGATGCAAGGCTTATGGCTGTTCGTGCGGGAGCGTTGAGCCCGCAACTTTTCCCTCCAACCCCAGCCTATCTGCGCGCGCCGGATGCGCGATTGCCAGTATGAGTGAGGTGTTTCGAATTTGGCCTGGCAGCAAAGACGACAGCTCAGACCTTGCGAGCCTGCATGGCGGGGCGTTTGCGGATGGATGGCCGGAGCCAGCCTTTGCATCATTGCTCGAACGAGATGGTGTTGCAGTATTCCTGGGCGCGCCCAGGCACGCTGTCAACGCAGAAGGATTCATTCTGATTCGGGCTGTTGCCGACGAAGCCGAAGTCTTGACCTTTTGTGTTCAGCAAGGCGCACGGAGGACGGGGCTTGGGCGAGTGCTGCTAGAGACGGCAGAACAATTTTTGCAGGCAAGTGGAATTGTGAAGATGTTTCTCGAGGTTAGCGAAGACAATGTTTTAGCAGTGCCAATGTACCAGCGGTTTGGGTTTTTGACCGTTGGGCGGCGCGCGGCCTACTACAAGAATGGTCTAGAGGCCTCCGACGCACTGGTTATGAAGAAAATGCTCAATAATGTCCTGCTTCCGCCAATCTCCGGAATGGACTACAAGGGCCCATGATGACCTTGGGTGAGTGATGGACAGGATCGAAAAGCTGTGCGTTGAAAAAGGCCTGCGCATGACCGGGCAGCGCCGCGTCATCGCACGCGTTTTATCGGAATCAAATGATCACCCTGATGCAGAGGAACTGCACAGACGGGCGTCATCCATTGACCCGCATATCAGTATTGCGACGGTATATCGTACTGTGAGGTTGCTGGAAGAATCGGGAATATTGGAACGCCATGATTTTCGTGATGGCCGTTCACGCTATGAAGAAATGCCGGATGAACATCATGATCATCTCATTGATGTGCAGACAGGCAAGGTCATCGAGTTCCACAATGATCAAATTGAAGAATTGCAACGGCTTGTGGCCGAGAAATTGGGCTACAAGCTCGTCGATCACCGGTTGGAACTCTACGGTGTGGCGCTGGACGTCTCGAGTGCAGACGTCAAGTCGAATTCAAAGAAATAGGGCGCATTGTTCATGCAAACGCTACGGGGTGTTGGGATTGCGATCGGGTTCATTGCGCTGACGGCGGCTTTCGTGCCTGTGCAATGGTTGGCGCTCCGGTTCAAACTGCAATTGGCCGACACTCTGCCCGTGCATTTCGCGCGCGGGCTTTGCGGGTTGATCGGCATCCGGGTCGAGACTTATGGCCGACCGTGCCGTGAGCGCGGTGTTCTTTTGGCCTGCAATCACACGTCTTATTTGGACATGCCAGTGCTTGCGGCGGTTATTCCAGTTTGCTTTGTTGCAAAATCTGAAGTGGCGACGTGGGCGTATTTTGGAACATTGTCGCGGTTGGTGCGCACAGTATTCGTCGATCGGGAGCGGCGAAGCAAGGCCGGGGAACAACGGGATGCCATACGCGAGCGGCTGGAAGCTGGCGGCACAATCGTTTTGTTTCCCGAGGGTACATCGAATGATGGTAATCGGGTGTTGAGTTTCAAGAGTGCGTTGTTGGGGGCCGCCAACTCGATGGTCATCGATGCGTCGGGGCAGAAACGGCGCGTGCTTGTGCAACCAGTTTCGCTTGCCTATACGCGACTTCACGGCATGCCGATGGGGCGCGAATTCAGGCCGTTCTTTGCATGGTATGGCGGCATGGATTTGGTGCCGCATCTTTGGCAAGTTTTCTGCCTGGGTCCCATCGATGTGATGGTGCACTATCATCATCCAATCACGGTTGATCAGTTTCCTTCGCGCAAAGAGTTGACAGCGGAATGTGAGCGGTTGGTCGCCGCAGGGGTGACACATGCGCTTGCCGGAAGGCCCGGCGCCGTAGGTCCTGCCTATGAAGATGAGCCAATTGAACTTCCGCCAATTCAGGAAAATGGTTTGGAGGCTGATTTAGCTTGAGTTTGCGGGGGGCTTGGCGGATAAGTCCGGCCGATTTTCGCCCAACCAACCCATCAGTCTGAGTGTCGTGAGCCGCAAACTTTTCATCAAAACCTATGGTTGCCAGATGAACGAGTATGATTCCGCCAGGATGGCGGATGTTATGGCGCCGCATGGCTATACGCGGGTCGATTCAGCCGATGGCGCTGATATGGTTGTGCTAAACACTTGCCACATCCGCGAGAAAGCCGCCGAGAAGGTCTATTCAGAACTTGGCCGATTGCGAGCGCTCAAGCAGTTGCGTGAAACACAAGGCGAGCGCCTGATTGTTGCCGTAGCGGGCTGTGTTGCACAAGCCGAAGGTGAAGAGTTGATGCGTCGCGCCAGCGTCGTGGACATTGTGATGGGTCCGCAGGTTTATCACCGCTTACCTGAAATGGTTGCAAAGGTTTCGCGAAATGGAAAAGCGATTGATACCGAATTTCCAGTTGTCGATAAATTCGATTCGCTGCCTGCTGAGCGATTGGTCAATGGGCCGGCTGCGTATCTCACAGTGCAGGAAGGGTGCGAGAAGTTCTGTACATTTTGCGTTGTGCCCTACACGCGCGGCGCCGAGTATTCCAGGCCAGCTGCCCAAATTGAAGACGAAGCCCGCCGCTTGACTGAGGCCGGTGTTCGCGAAATTACTCTGCTTGGGCAGAACGTCAACGCGTATCACGGCCTTGGAGATCGTGGCGAAACCGTAGGGCTTGGAAAATTGATTCAGCGGCTGGCGCGCATCGATGGCC
Organism: Rhodobiaceae bacterium; assembly: GCA_031413455.1. Classification (GTDB taxonomy): domain Bacteria; phylum Pseudomonadota; class Alphaproteobacteria; order Micropepsales; family Micropepsaceae; genus SZUA-430. The sequence goes on along the minus strand of JANOFD010000578.1, from coordinate 3,573 downwards.
TGCAGCGCCTGCGCTATATGACCAGCCATCCTCGCGACATGGGTGATGACCTCATTGAGGCGCATGCCAGCGAAGAAAAGTTGATGCCCTTTTTGCATTTGCCGGTGCAATCAGGTTCCGACGCGATTTTGGAAGCAATGAATCGTGGACATTCGTGCGAAGACTACCGGCAACTGATTGCGCGTGTTCGCGTGGCCCGGCCCGACATCGCCCTGTCATCAGATTTTATCGTGGGCTTTCCGGGTGAAACCGATTCTGATTTTGAATTTACCCTTGATCTTGTTCGTGAAGTCGGATTCGCGCAGGCTTACACGTTTAAATACTCGCCCAGGCCTGGTACGCCGGCGGCTTCTGCGCGTAAGCAAATTCCGGAAGATGTGAAATCGCAACGGCTCGAGAAGCTGCAGGCGGTGTTGTTGTCTCAAGCCGCGCAGTTCGCGGCGGCAAGTGTCGGGCAAATATTGGATGTGTTGCTTGAAAAGCCGGGCCGGCACACAGGGCAGATCATCGGGCGCAGCCAGTATTTGCAATCTGTTCATGTGACAGCGCCGGATTCGAAGATTGGAGAAATTGTTCGCGTGAAAGTGATTGCTGCAATGACAAACAGTTTGAAGGCCGAGGTCGTTTCTGAAGTTTCGGCATTGCGAGCGGCGGCGCAGTGACCACCAAATCGAAACGGACGGGTCATGATGCTCAAGTCTCGCAAGTTGAGTTCGGCGAGAACGCTGTTCTTGCCCGGGTGGTTGGTCCGCATAACCAGCATCTGGTAGAGATCGAGCGGAAGCTCGAAATTGAAATTGTTCATCGGGGTAATCGTCTGACGATTCACGGGCCAGCGAACGCGCGTGCGCACGGCGCACAGGTCTTGCGCGATCTCTATGCTTACGCTGACCGCGGTCACGAAGTTTCCATCACCGATGTAGATCGCGCGATCAGGCTTGGACTGGGTGGCGATTCAGTTGTGGCGAGTTCAAGTTCGGTGTCGACGCCCAAGCGCACTATCCGGCCACGAACGCCTGGGCAGGCAAAATATGTCGAAGCGCTGAGCAAGCATGATTTGGTACTGGGCTTGGGGCCTGCGGGTACGGGAAAGACTTATTTGGCCGTTGCCGCAGGTGTGAGCATGCTGGCGCGAGGCGAAGTTGAACGATTGATCCTGTCGCGCCCTGCTGTCGAGGCCGGGGAGCGCCTTGGGTTTCTGCCGGGGGACATGAAAGAAAAGGTCGATCCGTATTTGAGACCCCTGTATGACGCGCTTCACGACATGCTGCCCGCCGATCTCATTCAGAGACGGCTGGATGAAGGCATTATTGAAGTGGCGCCACTGGCCTTCATGCGCGGGCGTACATTGGCGCATTCCTATGTCATTCTCGATGAAGCGCAGAATAGCACACCGCAACAAATGAAGATGTTTCTGACGCGGTTGGGCGAAGGTGCCCGGATGGCCGTGACGGGCGATCTGACACAGACCGATCTGCCCACAGGCCAGATTTCAGGACTTGCAGAAGCCCGGTCAGTGCTCGCCAACGTCGAAGGCGTGGCGATGATTGAGTTTACGGATGAAGATGTGGTGCGCCACCCTATGGTACAGCGCATTGTCCGGGCGTATGCGGCGTTTGACCTGCGACGAAGTCAGGGCACGAAGCGGACCTAATTCATGTCGCGGGCGACGCTCAAGATTGAAATTCAAGTTGACTGTGCGGATTGGGAGGCTGCGTGGCCAGACTTGCAAAGGGAGTCTCGTGCCATGCTACGCAGAGCATTCGGCCGGCGCGACTTGCTTGGTGTTCCCCCAGGCGGCGAAGTTGCTTTGGTCTTTGCTGATGACGAGAGATTGAAGGCGCTGAATTTTCAGTTCCGCGGGAAACGACAGAGTACTAATGTCTTGTCTTTCCCAGATCCGGATATTCCACTTGGTGGAATTGCCATTGCTTTTGAAACAGTGAAGCAAGAAGCGCAGGAACAAGGGAAGAGTTTTGTTAATCATTCTAAACATATGATTCTGCATGGATTTTTGCATTTGCTTGGCTATGATCACATCAAACCGCGCGCTGCGCGCTTGATGGAGGGGCTCGAAATCACCATCCTTTCCGACATGAGCATTTCAAACCCCTACCTCCTTGAGGGCAAGGCGCGTGGTTGATTCGACGCCCAATACACGCAAGGCGGACAGTGGTCAGAGCACCCCTAAGCCATCATCGTGGCCGCAAGCCTTTGTCAGCCTGATCAACCGGCTTGTGCGCGGAAAGGATGATTCCGCACGGTTACGCGAAAGCCTCGAAGAGGTAATCGAAGAGAGCGATACCGTGGACCGGCCGCTGGCGCGCGAAGAACGCTCGATGATGCTCAAACTCCTGAGTTTCGGAGAGCTGACTGTTGCAGATGTCATGGTGCCACGCGCCGACATTATCGGCGTTGAAGTTTCCACGTCATTGGACGATCTCGTGCGTATGTTCCGGGATGCACAGCATTCCCGATTGCCGGTCTATCGAGAGTCGCTCGATAATCCGATCGGCATGGTTCATATCAAGGAATTGATAGGGCTTGCGGTTCCTGAGAGCGAAGGGGCGCCTCATCCCAAAACGATTCAGGATATTCGCCGGGACGTTTTGTTCGTTCCACCCTCTATGCCGGTCGTGAACTTGCTAGTCAAAATGCAAGCGACACGCATCCATCTGGCTCTGGTCATTGATGAGTATGGCGGCACAGATGGGCTGGCTTCGATCGAGGATTTGGTTGAACAAATTGTTGGTGATATCGAAGACGAGCACGATACAGATGAAGCTATAGAAATTGTGTCGCGTGGCGGCGGTGAGTTTGATGCGAGCGCGCGCGTCGATCTTGAAGAGATCGAACGTCTTGTCGGGTTTAAGCTGGCTGACGATGAGGCTGCAGAAGAGATTGACACGCTCGCAGGCCTGGTATTTTCGCTCGTTGGGCGCGTGCCGCAGCGCGGTGAAATCGTGAAGCACCCTGTCGGAATTGAGTTTGAAGTGCTTGATGCTGATCCGCGGCGGCTTCGACGATTGCGGGTGCGCGTGACAAAGCCCAGCGACTCGACAAAAGTGCAACCAGATCCGGGCGAAACCAATTCCGGTGTTTTGGCCGACGTGGATGGCTAGGTTGTTTTTGGATCGGTTGGAAGTGCGGGCGATCACTTCCTGCGTGGTTGCGACGGCGCTCTGGCTTCGGCATCTCACGGGCAGAAAACGCCTGCTTGTTGCGGGTGGGCTTGGGGCGTTGTCGGCGCTCGCACATGCGCCACTGTATATTTGGCCAGTACTTTTTTTCAGTTTCCCAGCGCTTGTTTGGATGATCGATGGCGCAATTGAGACTTCGCAGCGCTGGACCTCCGCTGCTCTGATTTCATGGGCTTTTGGGTTTGGTTATTTTCTTATCGGCTTGCATTGGGTTGGCTATGCATTCGTCGTGGATGCTGATCGCCACGCGTGGCTGCTTCCCTTTGTGGCTTTGATATTTCCCGGGGGGCTTGCGCTGTTTTTTGCCGGCGCTGCGCTAGGCGCCCGATTGCTATGGTCAAATGGCGTGGGTCGTGTTTTGGCTCTGGTTGCG
>JANOFD010000577.1:0-11534 GCA_031413455.1 Rhodobiaceae bacterium | reverse complement strand
CGGCTTTTTGCGTTTGGGGTGCCCACGTTTGGGGCTTGGGGTCGCGGGCTTGGGGTCGCGAGCTTGGGGCGCCGCGTAGAAGGCTAGAAGCCTTAGGGGCGCGTGTAGGTCTATGGGTGTCACTGTAACCCCTAACAACCTGAGGGGGTATTAAATGACCTTTGTGGGCGCGGGTGGTGAGCGGTTTAGCAGTGAGAGAAGTTCAGGTGAGAAAAGCGGAATTGAAGGGGGGGTGTTTCAGGTGGGGTGTGGAAGCACTTGGCGTTAAGGTACATGGGTGGTGGTGAAAAGTGAAAGGTGAAGGAAAGGGGTGAGGGGTTTGGTGCTTGTATTATAGCGTATTTCTCAGGGGGTAGTGGGTGTGGAAAGTGAGATGTGGGGTGGGTGGTGAGAACCAAGGTGTGGTGAGACGCCACCGGCGGCACCCGCATTCAAACCGAAAGTAAAATAGCCTGCGCCAAGCGCCGTACCGGCAACGAGTGCTACCGCCAATGACTGCCTCATGCTCATGTGTTTTCTGCCCCTTTAGTGAAGGTGGTCAAATTGTGCTGGCCAGCGCGCCGAAGCAACGCCCCTCACGCCGGTTTGATTTCACAATCCCGCGAGGCAAGGCACAAACTGCAGATAACAGGCTGCCCTATTAGGGCCTTGCGTGCACGGGCGCCGAAAACCTGTAGGTTCGCTGCACCAAATAGAGGAGCGGCCCAAACGACCCGCCAACCAGGGTCAAGATCACGAACGGCCAAGGGTTGATTCGGTTCATGCGAGCGTCGCTGACCATCCAAAAGCAGCTGAGGATCGCCAAAATCACAAGATCGGCAAACACCTGGGCGCCACCCCAACTCTGGAAGTGCGGTTCGATAATTCCAAAATAGCCCACGTCGGCAATAGCCAGGGCAGACAGCAGTGCAAACAAACCGATTACGAGAATTAACACAGCAAGACGAGCAGTCATTGTCACCTCCTAAGATCAGATACTGACCTTAAGCTGCCGGCTGAGGCCGATCAATTACCAGCAAGGTTATTGAAACAACGCAGATGAAGAGCGACAATGCCTCATGCCACGCAGGATACACCATGTCCCTTTCCAAGATTGATGATCGCAAAACATCGGCCTCCGGCTTTCCGTATCTTCTCAAGTTATGGCGGCAAAAGCGTCGGCTTTCCCAACTCGAACTGGCGCTGACCTCTGGCGTGTCGCAGCGCCATGTAAGTTTTCTCGAGTCCGGGCGTGCAAACCCAAGCCGCAGCATGATCCTTCAACTCACCGAAACATTGAATGTGCCTTTGCGCGAGCGAAACGATTGGTTGGTCGCGGCCGGATTCGCCCCCGTGTTCCGGGCGCGGCACTTGGACGATCCCCAAATGGTCCAGGTATTGAGTGCTGTTCGCATGATGCTTGCAAATCACGAACCTTTTCCGGCAATTGCTATTGATCGGGCCTGGAACATTCGTCTGACCAACACAGCGTTCGACAGACTGGGCACACTGTTAGGTTCCGCGGTCTGGGCGCGGATCGGTGGCCCGGAGCGCAATCTGATGCGCTTGTTCTTCCATCCCAACGGCATCAAACCGTTCATCTCCAATTGGGCGGCCATTGCGCCACTACTTTGGCATCGCGCTCGTCGAGAAGCCGAGGCGCTGGGAGGTGAGGAAATGAAGATGGTGTTGTCGGACCTCAGTCAGCACCAAGACGCGGAAACTCTGTGGGCGGCGGAAGAGTCAAATTTGGTGCCCGTATTGCCGCTTGAAATCGTGAAAGACGGTGTGCGTGTGTCTCTGTTCACCGTGATCGCGACGTTTGGAACGGCGCAAGACGTGACGGCTGACGAGTTGCGAATCGAAAGCTTTTTCCCGGCGGACACCGCGACTGAACAAATGTTCCGATCATTTCAGGCTGCAGTTTGAGTGGCGACAGGTTGGGCGACCACGGAGTCCAAATCACCGTGTGCAGCGTCGGGTATATTTGAGATAGCGTCTTCGACAATCGCCAAAAGTTTGGTGCCGCTGCAGCTCAGTTCGCGCGCGTACGAAACATGGCGCGTGTTTGATGCCGCAGCCACATTCTCTTTGGTGATGAGGTCGCACAAGTCAACAATGCTTGTGATCTGGTCTCTCAGGCTGGTGCTAAGGGATTCAAACTGCTGGGACTTGGCCGAGGCGTCAGCTTCGGCCGCCGCTTTTGCGTGGATGAGTTCGATTTCACGAGCTGCCAGACGGTCGCGGATCAGCGTTGTTTCGCGCATCGTATCCAGGGCGATAGCAAGCGGCGCAAAGGTATTGTGGGAAGGCAATTTCGGCACCGGTGAATCTTCTTCTCCGCGTGCGACGCGGCCCATTCGCGATGCAAGCCGCACCAGGGGCGTGGACCAGCGCCAGGCAATGACAAGCGCGATGATCGATGCGAAGCCCGCAACGGCGATGAAAATATTGGACACATTGTCAACGGCTGCAAAAACGGTCGCGGAGGGCGCAACACCGAAGGCGATCAGTCCGGGGTTTTTTTCCAAAGATGTACCTTTGGAACGTACGAAGGTGGCAAGATACGGTTCGCTGCCAAGCACGAATTCGTGCGACGAGCGCTTACCGGACGTATCGATGCGCTTCAATTCTTCCAAAGATGCGCCATTGGACCGAGGGGAAAAGATAATGCTCCCTTTGTCTTGCTGGGTAAGTACCAGAGTCCGCCGTTCAATCCCCAATGTCGAATTGGCAACGGTGCGTCCAACCATTGCCTGCAAATCAAGATATCCGGTCAAGGTTCCGATCACAGTTTGCCGGTCGTAGGTTGCAACCAGTGGCACTGTGAATGAAATGGTCTCAATGCCGCCGGCGCGGTGAATCGTATAGCTGCTTTGATGGCTGCGTCCGGAGACCGCTGCCTGAACACCCTCATATGCCGAGAGATCGGCGTGTCGCTGAGCCGGATCCGTGGTGGCCACCACGCCTCCTTGCGCATTCGTAATTGTCAATGCGCCGAAGTCCGGATAGTTCAAATTGAGATCGTTCAAAGTATGAAGTAACTCACCACCATCATCTCCGATCAGAACATCTTGCATGACGGGCAGAGAGCTCCACGCTTTCAGGTGCGTGAAGTTAAACGCCATCTTTTCTTCGATTGTAGCCATGACGGACCGGGTGGAAGCCTGGAGGTCTTGACTTGCCTGATGGCGTAGCGTGACTTCAGTCCCCAGCCATAACGCACCCATTCCTGCCACCATCGGTAAGGAAATGCACAGTGCGAACGCAGCTGTAACTTTAGACCTTATCGACATTTATCTTCTCCAGTTCGTAGACATTCCTGTGGTGCCGACAGCGGTTCGACAGCCACAACGGTCCAGTCTCCGACCGTTTGATAGCTGATGTTGAATAGGGTGCCGTTGGTGACGATGCGTCCCGTCCCTTCGGCCTGGTTACCGCCTACGTGACTTCGCATCTCTTCCAAAGTCAGGCCCTCGATTGTTGAAGGCTTGCTGCCGCTGGCGTGTGGGCGGCTGTCGGACAAAACTTTGCCGCGCTTGTCCACGACAACGACATAAAAGTTTTTGGCAAGCCCATATGCCAGAACCTTGTCATAAGCCGACAGTTCTTGCTCGATGCACAGGACAAACTCTTTTTCGCCGCGCCGCATTACCGGCGAGGCATAGGTGACGTAGCCTTCATCCATTACAATTGCGACGGCCCGTTCCTGCTGCGCGAATCCCGCAGAAAGGACAGGATCTTTTTTTACGTTTCGCTTGCTGCTGGAGGGGGGAGCTTTTCCGACATGGACAAACAGTTCGCCGGAGCGGTCAACGACAGAGAAGTCCCGCATTCCATAGTGGTTTTCGAGCGCCTTGAAGCTATTGCCAATGCGCGTGCGGAGGCGGGCGCCTTCGCTGATCGTCGACGCATTCAGATAGGCGCTGAACAACCGGCCTTGCGCAAGTGTTGCAGTGTATTTTTGAGCCCTCGATTTTATGATCGAAACGGCGGCCGCTTTTTCCTGAGCGACCGCCTGTACGCCGGTTGCGGCGCTCGGCGCAACGGCAAGCCCGCACGCCAAGCTCAATCCCAGAATAACAGTACAAAAATCCCCACGCATTCGAGTGACCGTAACGAAGTGTTAGTGCAGGTGTACGCCGTGTAAAGAGCGTCCCCAGCGTTGTTGTCAGCGCTAACACTACGCGCAGCTTTCTAATATTCATTGAAGATTTGGTGACGGAATCGGTGTTTTTAGTGTCCCCATAATGCATACCAGCTGCATTGCGCCCTAGCGCCAGCCCCGGGAAATCAGCATATCGGTGGGTGGGGGTGGCAGGGTTGTGGTGTCTATGCGGATATATTTCGCAATCAGGCCGTCCTGTTCTGTGACGATTTGGAACGACACAGACTGACCTAGGGCAAGGCTTCCCCGATCAGCAGGGGCGACGTCTTCGATGCGGAAAATGGCATTTTCTGCGCCAGCTTCATCGATCACCAGGCCAAGCGACTTTGGTGGCGAATATGACCTGACGACCCCAACATGCCGGGTTACCGCTGGCTTGCGAATCGGCAAAACCACTGGCGGCTGCAAGGCGTCGCCACTAGCCTCTGGGGTGACGTATTGGGACACCGAGCTTTGAGTCATTGCTGCACCTCAATTCCGCACTCGCTTGATGCCTAAAATGGTCGAGGGCGATTCTGCATCACGTCTACTCTGTTCCCATCCGGGTCGAAGAACGAGAACCATTTTACGCCCCCTGTGTCGCGCAGTGGGGTGACATGCACGCCCAAGCCTTCCAGCTTTGCATGAGTGCCGTCCACGTCGCCGGTGCGGAAGTTTGGAAATGCTGCCGCTGTTGGCGCTGTGGCAAGCAACTCGTCGATGCCCAATTGCCAAAGGCACAAATTGGCGCCACGGCCCAGATCCAAAACCACCGTTTGCCCAGCATTATTTTCTTCTGAGACCTGCAGCTCAAGCACGCGCTCATACCAGGCACGGGCCGTGCGCAGATCTTTCACCCGCATAACAATCATGTTGAGGGCATCGAAGATTCCGGCGTGAGGCCTGGGGCCAGCAGCCGATCCTCCGGCTGGTCGGCCTTGACCACCGCCACCGCCACCACCGAACGAGCGTCCACCGCCCCCACTGTTGCCGTGATCTCTGCGCGGGGGCCTTCCGCCTCCGTGTCCACCGCGTCCACCGGCATCATCGCGTGGAAAACCACCCCGGGCTTGAGGGGCGGGCGCTGGGCCTTCAAGCTTGAGTTCGGCGGCCATTGTCTTGCCGCGATCCTGAGCCACGTCAAACGAAACGCGTTGCCCTTCAGCCAGAGATTGCTCGCCGGTGCTCGCAAGGGCAGAGACGTGAACGAAGACGTCAGGCCCGCCGTTGTCAGGGAGAATAAACCCGAAGCCTTTCGCCTGGTTAAACCACTTTACCGTTCCAGAGTTCCGCATAGTCAGCGCCAAGTCCTTAAGCGAGTGTCGAAGTAAGTTTCCCAGCACGCGTTCCTTCGCGCATTGCGGGAATAACCATGAGCACAAGACATAGCGTGGGAATCGCCTGATGCAAAGTGCAGATGTAGGGTCGGGTCTTCACTTTCATCGCGTGGCCAGGGTCGCGATCACAAGGAAGTGGCATTGCCCGGCGCAGGCTTGTGCGGCACAATTGGTCTTCAACCAGCCGGAATCCATCGCCGTCGGGTTGTATTTCCGCCAAATAGCCGGTGCCAGAACGGATTTGAGCTAATTTTTTGACTTTTTTGCGAAGGGCCGATGCCCGGGATAGGGTGGACCCGCGGGCATCAAAGGTTTCGCGAATCGTGCCGATGAGTTCGACAATTCATCCACTCTTTGATTTTTTGCAAACGCATTTCGTCGGTCCCGTTGCGCACCAAGCAACCTGATCGGCGCATCAGGAGTTGCGCTTTGTCGCTCGTGGCTTTCAAAGCTTGTTGAATCGATTAAGCTACGTGCAAAGTTCAGAGGTGTTTCATCGTGTCGCCAGGCAAAGATCAAACTGAGAAACCGCGTATTGCATTGGTTATAGGTGCAGGCGATGCGACGGGTGGTGCCATTGCCCGCCGCTTCGCGCGCGAGAGTTACGTAGCTTGCGTGACCCGGCGCGAGAAAGAACGTCTCAGGCCTCTTGTCGAGGACATTGAACGGGCGGGTGGGCATGCGCACGCATTTGGCTCTGACGCGCGCAAAGAGGAAGACGTTATCGCACTCTTTGAAGAGATCGAACGCGACATTGGCGAAATTGATGTCGCGGTGTTCAACATTGGCGCCAACGTCCGTTTTTCGATCAGCGAAACCACAGCGCGCGTTTACACCAAGGTGTGGGAAATGGGAGCCTTTGCCGGCTTCCTCATGGGCCGTGAAGCCGCGCGCCGCATGCTGCCGCGCGCGCGCGGAACGATTCTATTTACCGGCGCCACAGCCAGTTTACGCGGGTCGGCCGGATTTAGTGCGTTCTCAGGTGCCAAGCATGCCTTGCGCGCGCTTGCTCAAAGCATGGCGCGTGAGCTTGGACCCAAGGGTATACATGTGGCGCACACCATTATAGACGGGGCGATCGATACCGCATTCATCCGCGACACGTTCCCACAAACCTATGAGCTCAAAGCTCAAGAAGGGATTTTGTCGCCTGATCACATTGCTGACATGTATTGGATGCTGCACAATCAACCTCGTGATGCCTGGACGCATGAGCTAGACCTAAGACCCTGGATGGAGAAGTGGTGAGCACGATGACAAAGACGGTCGAGTTTCTGTTCGATTTTGGCAGCCCCACCTCATTTCTTGCGTACAAGCAACTGCCCAAGATAGCGGCGCGTCACGGCGCGCGCATCATATGGACGCCGATTTTGCTGGGTGGCGTCTTCAAGGCGACTGGCAACACTTCACCGGCGATGGTTCCCGCCAAAGCGCGCTATATGAATGGCGATCTGGCGCGCTTCGCCAAGCGCTATGGCATCGTGCTGAATTTCAATTCTCACTTTCCGGTAAACACGCTTCCGCTGATGCGCGGAGCCGTCGCTTATCAGTCGACACCTCAATTCGATATTTACGTCAACGCGATGTTCGACGCGATGTGGGCCCATCCGCGTAATCTGAATGACCAAAACGAAATCACTCACGTTTTAAAAGACATCCGCATTGATCCGTCTGATTTTCTGGCCCGCATTGAGCGCGCAGACGTGAAGGAAAAGCTGAAAGCCAACACCGAGGGGGCGGTTGCGCGTGGCGTTTTTGGCGCGCCCACATTTTTTGTAAATGGCGAAATGTTCTTTGGCCAAGACCGTCTGGATTTCGTCGAGGAGCATTTGCTTCCCTAATTTTGGGCCATTCACTTTAAAAAGGTGCAGTTTTGCGGGCGAATTTGCTTCAGCGCCAAAATTTTCATTCACGAATGTGTCCGCCAGCCCATTGCCCTTTCTTCTCGTTCTTGTCTGAATACGAGCAGTAATCCCGTGTGAGGTTGGGGCCTCGGGCGGGCTGGGTGGGCGCGACTGCGTTCTTGGGGGAATGAATGACATCCGAAGTCATGCTGTTGAACGTGCAGGGCGCGGCGCTGGCTGCCGACAGCGCGCTCACGGCGATCGAATATCACGCCGATGGTACAGCCAGCGTTCGCTATCAGACGGGCGCCGACAAAATTTTCCTGCTCGACCAGTCCATGCCGGTTGCCGCGATGATCTTCGATGTGGCGGAGTTTTATCGCTATCCTTGGGCTGCCATTTTCGAAGCCTTTACGGCGTCGGTCCCCTCGCGCGGTAACAGCGTGCAAAAGGTCGCGCAGTCGCTGGTGCAATATCTCGCCCGCTGGACATCCGGCGTTGACTCCAGATCTCAGTCGCTGCTGCCGCTCGAAGAAGGGCAGGAGAGGCTGAATTTTGCCATTTATATCGCAGCACTGGTGCAACGCTTTCATCAATGCGTGGAATTGTCGAGCGAGCGAACCGGCCAACGGCCGCAAGCTCAGACATTCTCACGGGCGCTCGACATGCTGCGCTTTGAGTCGCAGTATTCGGGCGAGTATTTCCAGAATCTTTTTCTACCGCACGGACAACCGCCGTCACGCCGGCCGTTGATCGGGGAAAGCTCGTCGCGGCTGGTCTCTCTTCTGGATCAATATCTCGACCGTTTACTCACCGGCATGAGCGACTCGATGTTCGGCGAAGGTGTCATTTCCAAAGCCACGAAAACCACATTGGCCGAGATCGCAATTGGCTCGTGCCTCACCGACTGGCTGCCGCCTGGCGTTCCCAAGACAGGAATTGTTTTTGCGGGATTCGCCACGAGCGATGTGCGCCCGTCCTTCATAGACATTCGCATTGGTAGCGCTTTCGCAGGGCTTGTGAAGCACCAGCTTGTGACGACGGGCGCGCCGACCCAGCGCGAACCAGCCATCATTCAATCTTTTGCGCAGGCCGATCTGATCGATGCGCTGCTGCGAGGCGCACAACCGGGTTACAAGTACGTCCTCTTCCAACTCATGCGACAGGGTATCAGTTCATTATTGAATGACGTATCGGGCGAAGTTGCGAAGAAAGATGTCAGCCTTGCCAAGACCGTGCTGCAGCAATTCGACCAAGCGCCACTCGCAGTGTCGCGCGCCATCATCATGGCCGGTGACGACATTGCCCGTAATGCGATGGAAATGCGCGTCGCCGATGTGGTCAACTCTGCTTCACCTGAACTTCTGGCTGACTACGCCAGAAAACTGGTTCGACTGTCGGTCATTGAGCATGAACTCACCGGCAGCCAGTCGGTTGCCGAGCCCATTCTTGCTCTTCGCATCAAAAAAGGCCGGGCGGATTGGATCCGCCACAACATGAGTTGACCGCACCCATGAAAAAGCATCAAAGCCCGAGCAACAAGCCCGTTCCGAAACTCGTCAATACGATATTGGAGGAGGCGCGAAAGTCCCTGGCAGACGGGCCCTCCTCCGCGCTTTACGGTGAACGGGCACAACTTTCGACCACCCTCAATCAGGCGGGCACGCTTTTGGCCCGGCTTGATCGCGCCCACCCGCCACGCAAGCCTTCGGTTCTGCAAAGCATTCTGGGGACGGTCACGTCTGCAGCGGCCAAGCCTGCGCGACGCTCGTGGTTCTTCTCTAGCGCCGATTCTGGCGCGATGCCAAATGCGAGCCGTATCCAGAAGTTGCTCAAAGCATCTGCCAAGGACGGCAAGCGTCTGGTGTTTGACGTCTCGCCTGAAGTACCCGCTGGTCAAGAGGATTTTGACTGCATTTTGCCTGAGGGGGCGACCGATCCTGTGTGCGAGCCGCGTTCTTGAGTTCTATCGCTTGGCTTTTTTCGCGACGGTCAAGCCACCGTCGATCAACTGCGTCCAAATTTGTTCGGCGCTTTCGGCGAAGCTGAACATTTTCAGATCCTCCTTCTCGATCATGCCTTCGGCTACCAAGGCATCAAAGTTGACGACGCTCGTCCAATAGGCGCGGTCGAACAAGACCACCGGCAACGCGCCCACTTTCTCTGTCTGGCGCAAGGTGAGCATTTCGAACAGCTCGTCCATGGTGCCGAAACCGCCCGGAAAAACCACGAGACCATTGGCGCGCATCGCCAAATGCATTTTACGCATAGCAAAATAGTGAAACTGAAACGTCAGTTCAGGTGTCGAATAAGGGTTTGGATATTGCTCCTGTGGCAGCCTGATATTGAAGCCGATCGACAAGGCACCGGCTTCTGATGCGCCCCGATTGGCCGCTTCCATGATTCCGGGGCCGCCGCCGGTCGCGATGACATTGTCGTGCGCTGTGCCTTTGCCTTCGAGCGCACCACCACGGTGAGATGCGATTCGTCCAAACTCGCGTGCGGCTTCGTACCGGCGCGAGCCCTGCCTCGTGCGCGCCGAGCCAAAAACGACGATTGTCGAGCGGATCCCGGCGGCGCGCAGAGCTTCTTCGGCTTTTGCATACTCAAGCATAAAGCGTACGCCGCGCATCGAATCGCCAAGCAAGAAATCAGAATCGAGTGCGGGCAAGCGAAAGCTGGGAGAGCCGGTATGTTTTTTCGGGTTGCGAGGTGCAGCCGGTTTTTTTGTGGTCATATGCAGTGCACATCCAGGGTGTGGCCAAATTTCAACTTGTGTCTATACTACCGCAAATGGAAATAGCCGCTCTGATCATTGTCTTGGGTTCCGCAGCTTTGCTGGCGGCAGCGTCCTATGGTGCCGTGCTGGGTGCAGGCCGGTTTTGGCACGTCCCTTACCCCGCCCTGTGGTTTGCGGCCGGCGGTGCTATCGTCGGCGCCGTGATCAGCATTTCAGTTGTCATTGGCTGGCCTGCAGCATTGTTTCGTACTGGGGGCGACGCGCCGGTCGATACCGTCATGCCCTATATGCAGGCGCTACGACAACACGAGCCTGCACTCCATGAACGTATCGCGACTTTGATCGCGCGTGACCGGCAAGATGGACGCAGCGAAGACGAGGTGCGCGCCAATGCGATGTCGTTGGCGTTGTCTTACGTTGCCGACAAGTCTTCGCAGTTGCCGGATGGACTTGTCACCGAACTCTATTCGTTTACGCGCGATGAGTTGGTCCACTTGGCTGCGACCGATGAATTTGAAATTTGCGCGGATATTGCGCTTGGCCGCGTGCGTGGTGACATTGAATTGAAGCTTAGTCGCGAATTGAATGAGCGTCACAGCACCATCGTGCTTCGCGTGATTGAAACGCCAGCTAATCCCGATGCTGCCAGAATGGGGGCGGAGCAATTTGCTGTCCTGGCAGCTCAAGCCTTTGCCGAGGCGTCTCAGGCGACGGGTGTGCCAGCCGAACAAGTGGACGCACTGCTGACGGGATCGGGTGAGCCCGCCAAAGTGTGCAAGCTCATGAAGAATTTCTTTGACGCGTTGCTGGCCCAGCCGGTCGACGTTGCGGCATCGGCTCTGCGCGAACTCGCAGCCGGCGAGCGCGTGCAGCGTTAGCGCAGGTCCACCACAAAGCCGCGAAGGACAGCCAGTCAAGCTTGAGCGTTTCGCGATTGCGGGCGCGCTGCGCCGCGTTAGCGGCTGCAGACGATGGGGGCTTTGGGGAGGGGCGCGCAAACAAAAAAGCCTTCGGCGACCCGTAACACCGTCACATTGGCTTAGTACTGCGAAAATCTACGTAACATTGATGGTCACTTGTGTACACACAGCGCGCTTGTTGTCGCACTTTCACCCAGTACGACAGCCGCTCGCCACCCAAGGCTTGGCGCCACAGATGTTTTGGCAGGATATTCAAAAATTCAAGTCGCAGCGGAATGAAAGGCCTTGAAATCAACCTAACTCCGGAGTTAGAACGTATATAGAACAGTTTTTGAAAATGCAAACGTCAAATTCCGTTCTTTTTTGGTGCGTCTTGCCTGGGTCAAAGTCCCCCCATCCCCTGCAGCCCGCCTTCGCCAAGGGGCTTCGGCGGGCGCAGGGACTTCCCCCGCAAGCGGAGGAAGACACCAGATTTTCTGTCTGCCCCCGCTTGCGGGGGAAGTGGCGCGTTGGGTGGCGTCAGATGCGGATAATTCCTTCCAGATATGGTGACACTTTTCCTTTGAT
>JANOFD010000576.1:0-2792 GCA_031413455.1 Rhodobiaceae bacterium | reverse complement strand
GCCGGCATAACCATAAAACCCGCGCGCGGGAAGTGCACAACCACATCGCCCACCGCAGCATCGTGTCGCTTGATCGCAACCTCGTGTGCATTGGAAAACACAAGCTCGCCCACCACCGCATCGCGCCCATAATCGTCCGGCATCACACTGACACGATCACCCGGTTTGCGCCCATTGGGATCATGCGGATCAACAATAGCCTTCGCAGTCGACACAGCGACCTTCGCCACCGCCAGCGCCTCTTTGGAATCCATCGGCGTTAAAGAACCATGCCCGAGCGCTTTCACATTCTCATACCAGGCACTGACCGCCGGAAACTCCTTCAGAAGCGCATCGGCAACCGGCGCCAGCGTATTCCGCAGAAACCATATGTTCATATGACAATGCGCATCCGCGATCGTCGGTTCATTGCCGGCCAAAAACCGGCAGCCGGGCGCGAGTGAATCCGCAATCATCGCCACATGCGCGCGCCACTGATCGCGAAACATCGGGATCGCCGCCTTCATGTGCTCATAGTTGAACGGCCGCTCGGGAAACATCTTTTCCCGATCCTTTTTGAAGGCCTCAGGAATCATCGGACCGATCTCGCCAAAGATCAGCGGCACGGTTGCCTGAAAGAACGGCCGGTCCGACCAGAACGCCATCGCGTACGAAAGTCCGCCGTGATGCACCACTGGCTTGTCCGGGAACCGCCGCTCAAGCTCGCGAATGATGATTTGCGTATCGCAATAAATGTCGGCGCCGATCTGCATCACCGGCGTCTTGCGATATCCGCCGGTCAGCGGCATGAGATCGGGCTTGGGCATCATGTTGGGAATTTCAACCGAGCGCCACGACAGGTCCTTCATGCCGAAAACGACGCGGATTTTCTCGGAGAACGGCGAGGCGGCGTAATGATGAAAAATGATCTCGTGCATATGTCTCACCTGAACTCGTTGGAGAAGCGAATGTTGTCGGCCTTGATGCCTTCCAGCACCACGTCAAGTCCGCCAGAGCGGATCATCCACTCAAGCCGGTGATCGCGATATTCGCGCTTGAACAGGCGCTGCTTTACCGCCTCGCCGACCATCGCCATGCTCTTGATGGAGTCCGCCGCCGCCTGCGCCGTCTGTGCAACTGAAGCCCGTGCATTCGCTCGCGCCTGCCATAGCCCCAGTTTGGAATTCGCCGCCGGCCCAATGCCAAGCCCCGACGAGCCGTTGATGTACGGTATGACTGAAAGGTCGGCCCAACCGAATGTCTCACCGCAAAACCACGGGCCGTCGCTCAGCTGCCGCTCGAGCCACGCATAAAAGTCGCGCGCTTGCGCGGCCGCCCTGACCTCGATCACTCGGGCCTGCTCGCCCTCCGCCCGCTTGAACCAGCGCAACTCGCCCATGCCCCAGTTGATGGGTTCGTAGTGCGTATCCATCGCGTCTTCGATCATCCGCGCTTTGGCGCGCAGCTTTGGATCGCGCGGTAACATCGCCGGTGCAGGATAGAGGTCTTCGATGTATTCAAGAATAACGGTGGAATCGAACACCGTAAAATCGCCATCCACCAGCGCCGGAACTTCCCCGCGCGGACTTGCCGCCAGAAACGCGCCATCGACTTGTCCCGTGCCGATGGCCGCCGGCGTCTTTAGGTCGAACGGAACCCCTTTTTCATAAAGCGAGATTTTGCACTTCTGTGCATAGGGCGACAGTGGATGTTCATAAAGTGTCAGTTTCGACATGGGATTTGGCCGCGATGTTGGAAATTGCTAGGACTGCCATACCACAACTGATCCGGTCGTCCAGATGGAGCACACCCATGACATCGCATTACGGTCTTGACGCTAGGGCCTTTGCCGAAACCCGCGTCGCCGGACCGCTGACACTCCGGCCCTTATCCGCAGGTGACCGTGCCGAATGGGACCGGCTGTGGACCGGTTACCTGGATTTCTACAAAACCAGCCTGCCGAAGTCGCAATTCGACCTGACCTTCAGCCGCTTCCTCGATCCGGCAGAGCCCATGTTTGCATTCCTTGCCGTGCACGAAGGCAAGCCCAAAGGCCTCGTTCACATTATCTTGCATCGCTCAGGCTGGCTCGATGACCCGTCTTGTTACTTGCAAGACCTCTACGTCGAACCGCAAGCGCGCGGCACCAGAATGGGCCGCGCCCTGATCGAGCACGTTTACCGTGTCGTAAAAAACGCCGGCGGCAACAACGTGCACTGGCTGACCCATGAAACTAACACCACCGCCCGCCGTCTCTATGACCGCCTCGCCACCAACGCCGGCTTCATCCAGTACGTGAAGAAGCTCTAGCTCTGCCGCTTCTTCCAGATTTCACCCATCAGTGCGAACAGCTCGCCCGCATTGGGCGCTGAATGGTCGTGGACAAATTCCCGGTACAGCGTCGCCACGTTGACCGCGATCCGCTCCGCATCGCCCCAACTGTCATAGTCCCCCAGCGCAATGTCATGCGCGGCATCGCGCGCGCTCAAACCGGCATCGAACCGCTTGCGCGCTTCATCGCGGATATAGGTCAGATAATTCTGCACCGCGCGCACGCCACGCTTGTCGGTCACCGGTCCATGCCCCGGCACAATCGTCTCGCAGTCGAGCGCCACGATACGCTCGCACGCTTCGATCCAGTTCCCAACCGGCCCCGCCCACATGATCGGCGTTCCCTCAATGAACAGAATGTCACCGGTAAAGACCGTGCGATCCGCCGGCACATGCACCAGCACGTCGCCACCCGTATGTGCCGGTCCCACTTCGATCAGCTCAACCGATTTGTTACCAACCTTGCGCGTCAGATGACCACT
>JANOFD010000575.1:0-3903 GCA_031413455.1 Rhodobiaceae bacterium | reverse complement strand
GGGTGCCTTCAGCGGGTCGTATCGGTTCATGGTCGTCACCGGTTATTAGGTTGGGTCTGGCGCATCCTGCAGCGGATCGTGCGTCGTTGTCATGCCGGAATTGCAAGCAGGTCAAAGTTGCATGCTTGAAACATTTCTTTGGCAGTGCACCAAATTGACGAACCGGCTGAACGGCGATCAGGGGAATTTGGTGCACTACCGGAATCTCACCGAAACCTTCCCCGGAATTTTGAAGTTTAACAAGACGTCCAAGCCAGAGATTAGGTAAAAGCTGAGTCTCGACACTTGACTTAACTACTGGTTTCCCGTACTAACATGACTCTGAAATTCGAATGGAACAAGTCCAAAGCTAAGGAAAACTACGCCAAACACGGGGTCAGTTTCGAACTGGCTGAAAAGGTGTTCAAGGACCCTTTTGCCGTTGAGTTTCTTGACGATCGCCAAGACTATGGCGAAGAACGCTTTATAGTCATTGGCATGGTGGACGGCGATATTCTCTATGTAGTCTACACCGAGCGGAAAGATGTTATCAGAATTGTATCAGCCCGAAGGGCGACGAAACGTGAGCAGAAAACCTGGTTCCAGCAAGCCCCGGAGTAAGCGGCGCCCCATGACGCAGAGCGTCATTGAGCGCGCCGCGCTTGCCGACCCCGATGCGCGCCCCCTCACTCGCGCCGACCTTAAGCGCATGAAACGGACGCCGCAGGCAAAGATCATTCGCCGCGCCCTGGGCGTGACGCAGGAGGAATTTGCCGCCCGTTACCACATTCCCCTTGGTACGTTACGCGATTGGGAGCAAGGCCGCGCCACGCCGGACCAGCCTACCCGTGCCTACTTGACGGTAATTGCGCGTGACCCTGATGGGGTGCAGAAGGTACTGCAAACATTTCAGTGACAGTGCTGGACTGCACGCGGCAGGCATGGCGCCGATGTGTGTGCTAAATCTCTTCGTCGTCCATGGAGTGGCGCCAACTGTCTGCCGTGAGTTTCTCGAGCGCGGCAAAGAAGGATTTGCCCGGATCGCCAATGCCGGCAGTGTTCGTAGGCTCCGCCGTCAGAATGCCGGGGAGGTATTCCAGCATGACCATTGCCATCGCGTGGATCGCGTCGTGCCGGTCAAGGCCTTCTTGCTTAAGCCGTTTCAGGGTGCGCACGGGAACGTCTTCGGCAAGCGCGATCTGGTTCTCGACAATCACGTGCACCACCGCATGAATCTGGGCGTTGGGCAGGTCGATGCGCTCGCGCCGGTGGAAGTCTTCCACGAGGTTGATGCGGTGCTGTTCGTCTGCCGCCAGCCATTGCTGCGGGTCGGGTGCCTTCAGCGGGTCGTATCGGTTCATGGTCGTCACCGGTTATTAGGTTGGGTCTGGCGCATCCTGCAGCGGATCGAAATGCCGCGCACTTTCTGACGCTTTACCAGGGAAAAGTCTAAAGCTTGGCTCTTGCTTTGACTTAGAAGTTCATGATATGTACTGTTAAATCCGACTTATATATAAAGAGAGCCCTCCCATGCACCGTGCCCTCATCACAGCCCTCGCCATAACCCTGCTAACCTGGCCCGCTTTCGCGCAAAGCTTCGACGCGGCGGCGGAGGCCAAATGGTCGAAGGTTGAGGTCGTCCATTTCGACGTCGTGGGCGAAATCGCAGACAAGCACGTGCAAATTCCCCCTGTCGACACCGATCTCTACGTCGACGTGGCCGATCGCGTCCTCGCCGTCGGTGAAATAGGACAGGACAAATAGGACAGTGTTCATAGGACACTGTCCCATGTCTCAAATGTCCTAAAAAAAAGCGCTAAAATCCGTCGCTTTATTGCTCAAACAGGACAGCCACTTGGTCGATCTTGGCCTGATTGGCATAAAATGGCGCCCTTTCGATCTCCGAAGTGGCCAGCCCCTGGGCCGCAGTATAGGCCGCCTGGGCCTGCGCCACCGGTGGCGTCTCCTCAAACAGCGACAGCACCATCTGCTCCAGGCTCTCACCCGTAATGTCCTCAAAGGCCACCGACCCCAACGCCCCCAAAAACCCATAGAACCCGCCGAACAACGCCCCCCCGGCAAGCTTGGCCGGCGGCTCGATCTCATCGCCCGTAATCGCCCGGTAAAGCGTCCCCACAACCGGCAAATGCTGCAACGGATTGATCACATCCAGAAAATCATCAAAGCTGAAATCATCGTCTTCGGCCGACACGACTGACGGCTCGGCAATCGGCTTGACGTTCGGTGAGGTGAGGCTGTTGACTTGCATGGTTCAGAAACCATCGCAAAGCCCGCGCCAACATAAACCTCAATAAAACAGCCACTTTCAGATGCGCCTCACCCGGCAAAAAATGCCGCGCCTCAACTCAAATGCCCGGCCTTGGCTTTCTTTGTGGCGAGATACGCCTCGTTATGCGGGTTGGCCGGAAAATGATGCGCCACCCGTGCCGTCACGCTAATCCCACACGCCTCTAATGCGGCAACTTTGTCAGGATTGTTGGTCAGCAAGCGCACCGACGAAAACCCAAGCCGCAGCAGAATATCCGCCGCCACCGCAAACTCGCGCTCATCGGCCTCAAAGCCCAAACGCTGATTGGCCTCGATCGTATCGAACCCTTGATCCTGCAGCTCATAGGCCTTCAGCTTATTGATCAGCCCGATCCCGCGCCCCTCTTGCGCCAGATACAACAGCACCCCGGCGCCGGCCGTGCCGATGGCCGCCACCGCGCCGCGCAACTGATCCCCGCAGTCACATTTGAGTGATCCCAGCAGGTCCCCGGTCAGGCATTCCGAGTGCAGCCGCACCAGCACCGGCCCCGGGGGCTCCGGCTGGCCCACGATCAGCGCCAGATGCTCGCGCCCGCCATTGGCAGGCCTGAACGCCAGCACCCGCGTATCGGGCGCCCCGCTCAAGGGTAACTGCGCCCGCGCCACAATTTTGAGCGCCGCCTGCGGGTCATGGGTCAAAACCTGCAAGGCCTTAACCTTCGCCAAGCCCTCCTCCGCAACCAGCCGGTTCGCTTTCCGCGCTGTCAGCGACGCTTCAATCACGGCCGGCAAAAGCCCCGCAATTTTCGCCAGCCGCAGCGCCGCAATCGCCGCTCCACTCAATGGCCCACGCTCCGCTTTCCAAGGCCCCATCAGCGGATTGCGCAGATCGGCTGTAGGATCGGCGAGCACCTGCGCGGCACGAACCGCGTCATCTTCAGGCACGCCAACCGCCACAACCTGATCCGTATAAAGGCGGATTTTCAACGTCGCCGCCCGCTGATGGCTCAGCAGCACATGAGGCGGGCCGCCCGTCCACTGCGCCATGGCCTCCCATACCTGCTCGCTCGCCAGTTCCGCCGCCGCAATCAGCGAAGGCGCACCTTTCTCTGGCACAATCACCACCGGCAAGCCTCGCCTGAGGTCGCCCGCCGCGCGCTCGACCGCCAGGCCCGCGCCCTGCAAGACCGCGCGCAGCTGCAAACGCTTTCCCCTGCGCGTTATCAATTTCATGCCACTCCTGCACTCCAAATTTGTCCGGCTATAGCGTACACATCATCCTTGGCAACTCTCGCAGGCGAAAACACATATGACCACCCCCAGGCGCGTGCTTCTGGTTGACGACGACAACGCCCTCCGCGAGTCGTTGACGGAACAGCTTAACCTTCAGGCCGAGTTCATCGTCATAGAAGCGGCGACCGGCGCCGCAGGCCTCGACAAAGCCAAAACCGAACTGCCCGATCTGGTGATCCTGGACGTAGGACTGCCGGACCTGGACGGCCGCGAGGTTTGCCGCCTCATGCGCAAAGCCAACGTCCGTTGCCCTATCCTCATGTTAACCGGGCAGGACGGCGAGGCCGACCAGATCCTGGGGCTCGACGCCGGCGCCAACGACTACCTGACGAAACCCTTCAGATTCAATGTGCTTCTGGCTCG
>JANOFD010000574.1:0-1156 GCA_031413455.1 Rhodobiaceae bacterium | reverse complement strand
CTCCATCAGCGCCTCCGGCCGTCCCATCGCCTGGAATGAATAATAGGGCGCAGGCCCATCCGGGTAAGCATGCGTGAACCGGCACGTCACGTGGCCCGGCTTGCCTGTCACCCGCTGCAGCACGTCATGCATGCGCCGCTTGACCTCTCCATGAAAAGCCGCAAAGCGATCCCACGTCACCGCCGTCTCGAACGTATCGACAATCACCCCCATCGGCGTCAGCACTTCGCGGTAATAGGGCGCGCGCAAAAACGCAGTGCGCCAGGCACCCGATGCGCCTTCGCGATGGCTGGTGGGCGCATCAACCACACCGCCGTGATCGCGCACCAGCTCAACCCCGCGTGCGAGTTTGCCCTCTTGCGCATGATCGGCACTCTCAAACGCCAGCACCAGCAACGACGACGACCCGTCGCCCGCCCCCGTGCCCAAAGCCTCCTGCGCATCGATCAAACGGCAATTCGCCGGGTTCAACCCCGACTGCGCCAACGCCCGCACCGCCTCGGCCCCTTTCAGGAAATCCGCAAACTTCACCGAAGCCGAGGCGCGAAATTTCGGCGTGTCTTGCAAGCGTACCCAAGCCTCGGTGATCACCCCCAGAATCCCTTCCGAGCCCATGAACAACCGTTCCGGTTGCGGCCCTGCACCCGAACCGGGCAGACGCCGCGTTTCGATCAGGCCCTCAGGCGTCACCACCCGCATCGCCTCGACGAAATCGTCGATGTGGGTATAGAGCGTCGCATAGTGTCCCCCGGACCGCGTCGCGATCCACCCGCCCAAGGTCGAAAACTCAAAACTTTGCGGAAAATGCCGCAAGGTCAAGCCATGCGGCTTCAGCTGCGCCTCCAGCGCCGGTCCAAAGGCGCCAGCCTGAATGCGCGCGGCCCGGCTCGTCCGGTCGATCTCCAGAACCTCGCCCATCCGCGCCATGTCGAGCGAAATCACCCCCGCGTAAGACTCGCCAACATCGCACTCAACCCCGCCGCACACACTCGACCCGCCGCCGAACGGAATCACCGCAGCATTCACCGAAGCTGCCCATTCCAGCACCGCACTAACCTCGCCCTCGCTCGTCGGATAGGCCACAACATCGGGCGGGCAGGGGACATCGCGATTGAACATCCGCACGCTGTCGGGAAACGACTTGCCATAGGCATGC
>JANOFD010000573.1:0-11489 GCA_031413455.1 Rhodobiaceae bacterium | reverse complement strand
TGGATGGAGCGCTTCAAGCAGTTCCTCGCATTCCCGATGTATGGCGCCACAGTTTGGCTTGTCTGGGTTTTGTCGCAACAGGTCTCACCGGAAGGCTTGTTCCGCGTGATGATTGGTATCGTTTGTCTGGCGCTTGCAGCGTGGGCCTTTGGCATGGCGCAAACCAGGCGATCAGCGGTCAGTGCTATTCTGTTTGTCGTTGGATTCGCTTCGGCAGTTGCGCTTGTCACAGTGCCACTTGAAAGAAAGAAATCCGAACGCGAACCGGCGGCAGTGGGTGGATTGGCACAGCCTTACACGGCTGCGCGCCTGGCCGAATTGCGTGCACAGGGAAAGCCAGTGTTCGTAAACCTGACGGCGGCATGGTGCGTCAGTTGTTTGTATAATGAAAAAGTAGCGCTCGCTTCTCCCAAGGTGCTCGCCGCCTTCAAGGCGGCAAACACCACCTACCTGGTTGGCGACTGGACAAATCAGAACCCCGAGATAAGCAGCCTGCTCCGGCAGCACGCCCGCGACGGCGTCCCGCTCTATCTGTATTATCCTGCAGGCGGAGGGGAGCCTGAAATTTTGCCGCAAATTCTGACGGAATCGCTCATGCTTGAAACACTGGGGACTAGCAAATGACACGCACGATTTTCGCACTCATCGCAGTGTTGTGCCTCTCGCTGCAAAGCGCGTGGGCCGAACCAATCATCGGCCAACTGGCGCCTGCCTTTACCGCAATTGACTCCAACGGCAAGTCAGTATCGTTGAGCAATTTTGCAGGCAAAACAGTAGTCCTGGAATGGACGAACGACGGCTGCCCCTACGTGAAGAAACACTACAATTCCGGCAACATGCAGAAACTGCAGCAGGAGCTGACGTCCAAGGGTGCCGTTTGGCTCTCCATTATTTCGTCCGCCCCCGGCAAACAGGGTCACGTCAATGGATTGGGGGCCAACCAATTAAGTGCTTCACGCGGCGCCACTCCAACCGCCGTGTTGCTCGATCCCACGGGCATGATCGGCCGCGCCTACGAGGCGCAAACCACTCCTCATATGTACGTCATCGATAAGACGGGAAAGCTTCGCTACATGGGCGCAATTGATGATCAACCCTCGACCGATACAGCCACAATCGCCACAGCGCGCAACTACGTCCGCGAAGCCTTTGCCGCCGTCAGCGTGGGTCATGTAGTCAAAGAGAAGGCCACAGATGCTTATGGGTGCAGCGTGAAATATTGAGGTTTATGCTGCGACTTCATTGGTGTGACAGGTTTGTGCTGCACCGGGCAACGTAACCCGCACGCGCGTCCCCCGGCCCAATGCACTGTCGAAAGCGACCGTGCCGTTCATCCGTTCAATTGAGCGCTTCACGAGGCATAATCCAATCCCCATCCCATCGTGCTTGCGCGTGAAGCCACTTTCGGAATGATGAAACAGAGTTGTGACATGAGGCAAAATTGCGGGGTCAACACCGGTGCCCTGATCTTCAATCTCAAACACGAAAGCGTCCTGTTCGGTCCATGATCTTAGGGTCACGGTACATTCTTTACCACTAAACTTGACGGCGTTGGACAACAGATTGATCAACGCGTGCTTCGTAAGCCGTGAAACGGCGCAAACGAGTGAACTTCCTTGTGTGGGCTGAATGTCAATGCTCTGCCCTTTATAATCTCGCGTTGCCTTGGTCAGATCAGCGCAGACCGTTGCACACGCAACAAAATCAAACTCGTCGGTTTCCAGCACCTCTTCGTCACTATCAATCCGCGACAGCTCAAGGACATTATTCACCAGCCCCAACAAATGCCGCCCGCTTTGCGCCACCACGTCCGAATACTCGATATAGGCCGGCACACCCATTGGGCCTAGAGTCTGTGCCGCCATCAATTCCGAGAATCCTATAATCGCGTTCAAGGGTGTGCGCAGCTCGTGGCTCATATTGGCGATGAAGTTACTTTTCGCGCGCTCCGCCATAAGCTTGACTTCGATTGCCTGACGTTCGGCATCCTCGGCTTTTCGTTTCGCAGTAACATCGCGCAGCGTGTACACGTCGAATCGCGCCACCTGATCCGCGCCGGTTGCGGCAAGGCGCAAGTCAAACCGCCGCAAGTTGATGTCCAGATGGCGCATGCCGCCTTCGGTGTGCGTCGTCAATTCGCACCGGCGTTGTTGATGCTCGCCATCCACCACCATTTGCATGTCGTCATAGAGCGGTAGAATTTTGGTGACCGCTCGACCCATCAACATCGACTGCGTTGAGTTGAGCAACCGGCCCGCACGGTCGTTGGCCAACTCGATGCGGCCTCGGCCGTCTGCCACGACAACTCCATCCGAGCTCTCATCGATAATTAGGTTTGTCATGGCGCGCCGAAGCACGTTGCTTGAGCGCTCGCGCATCACGGTTTGCGCCCGCGAGGCAAACTCTCTTCCCACGATAATAACCAAACACAAGGTTAGCGCTGCAAGTGCCGGCGCAGTTTCGACAACGCTTGCGGCAAAACTGTTGGCAATGAATGGAATGGTAATAGCCGCAGCTGTGCAAATCGAAAGTCGAAGTCCCATACTCCTGAACGACCAAGATGTGGTGCCGGGCCGCATAACGGCCACCAACAACACCACGAACAACATCGCGCCGGCCCACCCGAAAGTCGTCAACATCCGGCCTTGCAAAATACTCTCAGCCACCAACGCTTGAAATTCGACGCCTGCGATGATTCCGTACTTGGGAACCGGCACGCGGTCGCCCAGTTCGATCGCCGTCGCCCCAACGATGACCCGTTTGTCTTGGATGCCCTTTACATCGAAGCTGCCGCTCAACACATCGGCGTAAGAAAACCTTGGGATCGTGGATGGATCGATTGAAAAATCCACGCCGAAATCGTTGACGTTCGATTGGCCTCTTTGCCCGATTAGAGCGGCAAATGTTGGCCGGAACTCACCGTTGGGAAGAAAGAGGCCAAGACTGGAGTTGCGCGCCTTTCCGTCCGGGGCAAACACATTCGCATTTCCAACCAGTGCCTGCTCCGCAACAACGGCCAAGGGCCGACGTTCGATAAGCGTCGCATCGCGCCCCGAATGGGTGTGTTGCATAAAAGACGGAAGCACGACGCGCCCGCCCGAAGCGGCGATTGCCTGGGCGAGCTTGGCGTCTTCGCCCGGCGTCGAGGGTGAAGAGAAGTCAACGTCCATCGCGATCAGCTTTGCATCGACCGCTACAAGTTTGGCTATGAGCTCCGCATGAGTGCCACGCGGCCATGGCCAAGTATCTAGCGCCGCCAAACTTTTTGCATCAATTTCTACGATGACAAGTTCGCCGGATGCCTGGCGGCTGGTCAAATGTATTTGCGCGTCGTCCAATTCGTGCTGGGCCCCCTCCAAAAAGCCCGCTGCCATTATTGCAGCGATGAACGTGACAACGCCAAGCCCAAAACGCCAGCGCGTTGCTACCCCTATCATCGCCTGAATCTCAGCCGTCATCGTCATCTCTTTCGATATCGAATGAGTTAGAGACCGCCTATTCCGCGAACAATTTCCACGACGACTGGCACAACACCGCCACCATTCCCGTTACCATTTCCTGCACCCAAGTTTGGGGTCCCGCGGCCGTTACCATTTCCCGCACCCAAGTTTGGGGTCCCGCTGCCGTTACCATTTCCTGCACCCAAGTTTGGGGTTCCGACTCCGGAGGTGCCCATTCCTAACTCCGGTATCGCGTCGTTCCCATCAATTTTGACCGGGACCACTTGAGTCACGTTGTCGAGCCCATCGAAGGCAGGCGCTGGCACCACTTCTGCCGGAGGCTGAACAGAAATAGTGGTGCCGGTTTCACTTGCGCTTTCCGCAATCGGTAATAGTTTCAGTGGAGCATCTCTCGCACCGTCGGTCAGCACCGCAACTGGATTGATAGCCGCGGTTGTAACCGCCCCAAAGGCGAGCCCCTCCGAAACGGTCTTGACATCAACCACCACGTCTCCGAGCGCCACAGGAATTGAGACGGGTGCAACAGAGGTCATGTCCTTTACACCAATGGCTGGTTTTTCGGCCGGTGCTGCGGGAGTGTCCGAGCTATCTTGATGCTTACTCTGCTCGATGACAACATTGTCCGGATGCGCGGGAGCAATGGTCGCAGTAAAACCGGCACGCACGAATTCGATATCTGACCTATCAAGTGTTGCGACTTCGACCAAACCCTCTGACACTTCAACGGAAGACGTTTCGTCGTTCACCGTGACCGTGAACGATGTGCCTTTCACCACGGCCGCCAGATAAGGCGTGTTGACCTGGAAATGTGGCTTCTGCTGTTTTCCGATGCGGTAAATGGCCGACCCTAGCGACTGAAGAATTTGCGTATTGCCGTTCACTTCCGCGTCCGGCAACTGAACACGGCTATTGGGCTCAACCATGATGGTTTCGGTTCCTCGCGCCAGCACGACACGCCCGCCAGCAGAGGTCTCGACCCATGAATTGGCAGGCAATTCCTGGTTGGGCGTCACCGCGACCGGTGAATAGACGGCACCATTCTCACCCCCCAAAGCATATGACCCCGCGGTATCGACAACCCGCCAACGCGAACCCGCGTTTGCCGCCTGTGCAAACGAGAGGAGAACGACAACCGAGCTTAATGCCAACAGCGTCCGCATCGAATGTGATATCATCATTTCGCTCCGAGATTGAAAATCCAGCCGATCACAGGCCAAGTCTCGCAAGTCTGCGCTTAATGCCTTGGAAAGAAATGTGGTTGACGGCCCGCCCCAACATCGATTCGAACTTAGAGTTTGCCGTTAGTATTTAGAATTCGCTATCAGCGGGCCCGCACGGTTAGCGTGGCCTTAACCGCTGTGCGGGTAAAAATAAAGACAAAGCCCGGCTAAAAAAACGTGCGGACCACAAACAGAAACAGTATGAAGCACCTCGCCGCCATCGGTGCCGGCATTGTGCTGGCGTTTTCTGTGGTGGAGAAATCGATTGCGGAAACTGACGACCTGGAACGCGTAGAACAGCGGCTACCGGAAGACAGTAGCCGACTAAGGGGTACGTCGCAGAGCACCATTGCTGTTCCAGTGGATTCTAACCAGGAGTTTGACGCCGCTTTTTTCCCCGAGTTTGCGCTGGTGTCAGTATCTATCGAGGGAATGCACGCAATCGACCCTGCACAGGCAAACGCGTGCGCAAAAGACATCATCGGAACGCTTGCCGGTGCCGCGGATCTTGTTTCCATTACCCAATGCATTACGCAGCTGTATCGCGACGAGGGTTTTTTTCTTTCTCGCGCAATTGTCCCTCAACAAGAGGTGAAGGACGGCGCCTTAAGGATCAGAGCAATCGAAGGCTATGTTGCGGCGATCGCGCCAACAGGCATTGATCAAGTCATGGCAGACGCGCAGTTCTCGGCAACTCTGAAAGAGCGTCCAGTTAAACTGTCGACGTTTGAGCGAGACTTGCTTCTGCTATCAGATCGCCCCGGTCTTCGCGTGGAGTCGTCACAACTCATCGTCGATCAATATGATCTTGCTCGCTACACTTTCAAAGTGGCAACGACCGTTAATTTCGTGTCGTGGCGGATATTTGCCGACAACCGCGGCACCGAGGCAACGGGGCCCGATCAAGCCTTTGTCTCGGTCGCATGGAATTCGATTTTCGGGGAAAATGACCGGCTCGCGGCATCACTCTTCACCGCGCCCAGCGATCCACATGAATTGCTCTACGCCGATCTGAATTATTCGCATGGCTGGGCAGCCGGTAGCCTTTGGACCGAGACAGGCATGTCATTGACTCGCAGCGATGACGGCAGTCTTCCGCCTTCACAGTTCAGTATCAGCAGCACCGATCGTATTTACGCGCGCTTGTCCGCTCCTCTCATAAGGTCGCGCAGACAGTCACTGTGGGCAGCCGCGACTTACGATATGCGGGACACCGAGTCTCTGTCGTCGGGGGGAAATCACACCCGAGAATCTGCACGAGTGCTTCGTGGCAGCTTGAGTTACACGCTGGTGCAAGGCGCAATACGCACCGGCATCACATTGGAAGCCTCGCATGGCCTTGGCGCGTTGGGTGCGTCAGAGAATGGCGACGCAGCTCTCTCCCGCGCCGACGCTCGCCCCCAGTTCGCAAAACTCCGCATGGACACGAGCTCGACGTTGAGCCTGACGGATCGATGGGGTTTGGCTTTGACAACCGCAGCCCAATTTGCAGACGGCGCCCTGACCGGCAGCGAAGAATTTGGCGTCGGCGGCGCACGATTTGGGCGCGGCTTCGACTATAGCGAAATATCTGGTGATCATGGAATAGCCGCGGCTCTTGAGCTTCGTTGGGCGCTGAACCCATTTTCGGAGTCAATTCGAACAGTGCAGTTTTACAGCTTCGTTGATGCAGGAGGCGTTTGGAACACGCGCTTGGACCCTGGCGCAGCAACATGGTCCAGTCTGGCATCAGCAGGCGCTGGCGTGCGAGCATCCTTCTTTCAAGGCCTTCTGTTAACCTTGGAGCTCGCCCAGCCTTTATGCTGCGATCAGCCATCGAAAGGCAACTTTAACCCGCGATTCTTTGTCTCATTAACTGCAGGCTGGTAGCGGCGTTCAATCAGAAAAGACAGCTAAGACATTGAAAATAATAAGATAATTAACAACAGAATATTATTGCGCGCCCCCTTGACCTTAACAGCGCCAGTCCCTAAATGCTAACCCGCGCATTAGCACTCGTCTGTGGTGAGTGCTAACAGCCGTCAATTTTCAAACCGTTAGACCAATAACAGGAGAGAACCTCATGAAGTTCCGTCCGCTCGGCGACCGTGTGGTTGTGAAGCGCGTGCAAGAAGAAACCAAGACCGCTGGTGGCATCATCATTCCTGACACCGCTCAGGAAAAGCCGCAGGAAGGCGAAATCGTCTCTGTCGGCCCAGGCGGACGCGACGAACGGGGCGAGCGTATCGTTCCGGAAGTCAAAGCCGGTGACCGCATCCTGTTCGGCAAGTGGTCCGGTACCGAAGTGAAGGTTGACGGGCAAGACCTGTTGATCATGAAAGAATCCGACATCATGGGCGTGCTCGAAGGCGCGAAGAGCCTATCGAAGAAAGCGGCTTAACGCCGTTTTTTTTATTGCTCTGAACTCTCAGCACCCCGACAAAAAGGAATTGAATTCACATGGCAGCGAAGGAAGTAAAATTTCATTCGGATGCGCGCAACCGGTTACTCCGTGGCGTCGACATCCTGGCCGATGCGGTCAAGGTAACCCTTGGTCCCAAGGGCCGTAACGTCGTTATCGACAAATCGTTCGGCGCCCCGCGCTCGACGAAGGATGGCGTCACCGTCGCCAAGGAAATCGAACTTTCCGACAAGTTCGAAAACATGGGCGCGCAAATGGTGCGTGAAGTTGCCCAAAAGACCAACGACACGGCCGGCGACGGCACGACGACGGCGACCGTTCTCGCCCAGGCGATCGTGCGCGAAGGCATGAAGTCAGTGGCCGCCGGCATGAACCCGATGGACCTCAAGCGCGGCGTCGCGCTGGCGGTCGAAGCGGTTGTCGCCGATCTCAAGAAGCGTTCAAAGAAGGTCAAGTCGAACGACGAAATCGCCCAGGTCGGCACGATTTCAGCGAACGGCGACGTCGCTGTCGGCAAGATGATCGCCGAAGCAATGGCCAAAGTCGGCAACGAAGGCGTGATCACGGTTGAAGAAGCCAAGAGCCTCGACACCGAACTTGAAGTCGTTGAAGGCATGCAATTCGACCGCGGCTATATCTCGCCGTACTTCGTCACCAACGCAGAAAAGATGGTGGCCGATCTCGACGAACCCTACATCCTGATCCACGAAAAGAAGCTCTCGAGCTTGCAGCCAATGCTGCCGATTCTGGAAACGATCGTCCAAACGGGACGTCCGCTTCTCATCATCGCCGAAGAAGTCGAAGGCGAAGCCTTGGCGACGCTCGTCGTCAACAAGCTGCGCGGCGGCTTGAAGGTCGCAGCCGTAAAGGCGCCTGGCTTCGGAGATCGCCGCAAGGCAATGCTCGAAGACATCGCCATCGTCACCAACGGTGAATTGATCTCCGAAGAACTCGGCATCAAGCTTGAGAACGTCAAGATCGGTCAACTTGGCCAAGCCAAGAAAGTCCGCATCACCAAAGACGACACCACGATCATCGACGGTTCAGGCAAGAAGAAAGACATCCAGGACCGCGTCGCGCAGATCAAGACGCAGATCGAAGACACGACCTCCGACTACGACAAGGAAAAGCTGCAAGAACGTCTGGCGAAACTCGCGGGCGGCGTTGCGGTCATCCGCGTCGGCGGCGCGACGGAAATCGAAGTGAAAGAAAAGAAGGACCGTGTCGACGACGCGCTGAACGCGACGCGTGCAGCCGTTGAAGAAGGCATCGTCCCGGGCGGCGGCGTAGCCCTGCTCTATGCTTCGAAGTGCCTGGCAAACCTGAAGGGTGACAACGACGATCAAACGGCGGGCGTCAATATCGTCCGCAAGGCGATTCAGTCCCCCATCCGTCAGATCCTCGAGAACGCAGGCGTTGAGGCCTCTCCGGTCGTCAACAAGCTTCTCGAAGGCAAGTCTTCGACCGCAGGCTTCGATGCTCAGAAAGAAGAGTATGTCGACATGATCGACGCCGGCATCATCGACCCGACCAAGGTCGTGCGCACGGCACTTCAGGACGCGGCCTCGGTCGCAGGCCTCCTGATCACCACCGAAGCAATGATCGCCGAAAAGCCTGACAACAAAAAGGGCGGCGGCGGCATGGGCGGAGGCATGGGCGGCATGGGCGGAATGGACATGGACATGTAGGGCGCTTGCGAGGGGCGTCCACGCGCCTCGCAATGCCTTTGCTCCGCGCAAGCGGGCACTGACCATCGTCAGGAAAAATACGAGAGGCCCCGGAGGGAACGCCGGGGCCTCTTTTGCGTTTGCATCAAAGGGGCACAGGGAGTTTGCACCGGATGCGCGTCTTTATGGTTGCGGCCGCAGTCGTTAACCTCATTGCTGCGGCGCCGTGCCGGGCAGACGGTCCGTTCGCAAGTGCTACGCCCGAGCCCTATGCACTGAGCAACACGCAAGTGCACACAATGCACTCCACTGAAACAGGCGCCGATTACCAACTCCTCATAGCAACGCCGCAAGACTATCGGACGGCCGGAAAAAAATACCCCGTCGTCTACTTGCTCGACGCGGAATATTCTTTTGCCCTGACGCGCAATGTTGTGAAGCACTTTGTTGATCGCAACAAGCTCCCCGAGATGATTCTCGTCGCCATTGCCTATCCCGGCGGCGGCGATGACATGGAAACGTATAAGCGCAATCGCAAACGCGACTACACGCCCAGCTTCCAGCCGGTTTCAACCGCGGAGGATGCAGATGGAGAACAGGAGCAAGGCGGCGCCGTGCGTTTCCGCAATTTCATCGCCGACAATGTAATTCCCTACGTCGCGTCGAAGTTTCCGGCCTCCGCCGACCGGACATTCGTCGGTCACTCCTTTGGCGGACTTTTCGGAACCTATGTTCTACTCACCGAGCCCGAGCTGTTTAAGCGTTACGTCATTGTCAGCCCGTCGCTATGGTTCAACAACCGCATGATCTTGCGCGTCGAGAAGCAGACCGCCGCGCGACGCCAGGTCGACCGCCGGGTCGAACGTCGCGTATTTTTCGCGATAGGTTCGTTGGAAACGCGCGCAGAAGTTGGCGCCCCGATGGTCGATGAGTTGAAGCAATTTTACCGCAAACTTGCGACGCGTCCCGAACCCGGGCTTGAGATGACATTGCGTGTCTATCCCGATGAAAACCACTCCAGCATTTTTCCCAGCGCCATCACCGGTGGATTGCTAGCCGTTTTCCCCCCGCCCGAATCCTAGCGTGATGGCCGGCCGGGTGCTATGTTGACCGCCGCTTTCAAGGGTCATCATGCGTCGCGTAATTCTCCTGGCGTTCATCTTTATCGTTTGCGCGCCGCTGGCGGCGGCCAAACCGTACGCGATCCCCAACACCCAGGAACAGCACATCCGCTCGAAATTCACCGGCGCCGACTATCGGCTGTTCATCAGTCTGCCCGACGGCTACTCTACGTCCGGTAAATCCTATCCCGTCGTCTACATGCTCGACGCCGACTACTCATTTGCCCTCGTGCGCAACGTCGTCCAGCACTTCGTCGAGCGCCAGGACCTGCCGCCGCTGATCCTCGTGGCGATTGCCTATCCCGGCGCCGCCTCGAGCCGCGAGGTCTATCGTATGAACCGCACGCGCGACTACACGCCTGTTTACGCTCCCGATGGTGGCTATGGCGCGGAGTATCAAAAAGTCTCTGGCGGTGCGGCAAGGTTCCGCGCCTTCTTTGCCCGTGAACTCACACCCTACATCGAACGACGCTACCGCGCATCGCCTTCAGACCGCACGATCATCGGCCACTCTTACGGTGGCCTGTTTGCAACCTATGTCTTACTGACCGAGCCTGAACTCTTCAGGCGCTACATCGCCATCAGCCCCTCGCTCTGGTACGCCAACCGCATCGCCCTCACGATGGCAGACGACACGGCTGATACCACGATCAAACCGGGCGCCCGCGCCTTCTTTGCTGTGGGCGCACTTGAAAATTCAAACATGATCGACGATTTGAACGAGCTCGTGAGAAAACTGCGCCGCAGGGATCCGGCAAAGCTGCAGATAAGCCAGCAAATCTTCGAAAAAGAGCGCCACAACAGTGTATTTCCAGGCGCCGTCACCCGCGGGCTGCTGACTGTATTTGCGCCCGCGCCCGATAGCACCTCGACGGCACCGTCCCTGTCGCGCTAAACACGGCGCGTCTGAGCAAACTGAACAAGGCGCCCGCCAATGGACTACGCCAGTTACTTGCGGCTCGACCAGCTGCTCTCCAGTCAACACATGGAAAGCGTCAAGCAGGGCAAGCCCGCGCACGACGAGATGCTTTTTATCATCATCCATCAGACCTACGAGCTTTGGTTCAAACAAATACTTTTTGAACTCGATCTGATTCAGGAAATATTTGGCGGTCCGATGGTCGACGACGCCGAGCTCGGCCGCGCCGTCAATGCCGCAGAACGCATCGTCAGGATCGAGCAGCTTCTCGTCTCCCAGATCGACATACTCGAAACCATGACACCGATGGACTTCCTCGAGTTTCGCAATCTGTTGATCCCGGGCTCCGGCTTCCAGAGTGAACAGTTCCGTACCCTAGAAATCCGTTTGGGCCTGAAGCGCGAGGCCCGGCTCGCCTTTAACGACCAGAGCTATGACGCCAATCTGCCTGGTGACGCGCGAGCCCGGGTGACGGCGCTCGAAGCAAAGCCAACGCTGCGCGACCAGATCGACGCCTGGCTGTCGCGCACACCCTTCGTCGACAAAGGTGGCTTTCGTTTCCGCGACGCCTACGCCAGGGCGCTCGATACCATGCTGTCCCACGACATGGGCCAAATCCGTTCGCATCCGCACCTTTCGCAAATCGAGAAAGACGTGCAGCTCTCCTCCCTGCAAAAATCACGGACCATGTTCGACGGCC
>JANOFD010000572.1:0-8448 GCA_031413455.1 Rhodobiaceae bacterium | reverse complement strand
CGCCTGGCGCGCCCACAAAAAGCCCACGACCACGATGCCGAACATGCGCAAATAATCGACCGAGCCCGCGCCCGCATTGTCGGGGTTCTTCATCCCGTTTTGCGCCAGCCACATCGTCGCGTCTTGCAGCCGCGCCAGCCCCGCACTCAACGGTGCGGTGAACGGCTTCATCGCCTCGCCGCTTTCGGCCGCAACGAACTCGTTGATCATCTTGAATAATGCAAACGGCGCCCGCCCGCCGTTGCGACCAAGCTTGCGGCCCACGAGATCCAGCGCCTGCACGCCGTTCGCGCCCTCATAAGTTTGATTGATGCGCGCGTCGCGCACGAACTGCTCCATGCCGTGATCACGGATATAGCCGTGCCCGCCGAAGCACTGCATCGCCGCGTTCGCCGCATCGAAGCCCATGTCGGTACAAAACGCCTTGATCACCGGCGTCAAAAGATCGGCGAGATCGCTGGCCTCTTGCCGCTCAGCCTCTGAGCGTTTGCTCGACGCCACGCCCAAAAGAAAACTGATCCAGGTCGCCAGCGCCCGCCCGCCTTCTGCAGCCGTGCGCGCAAACAGCAGCATGCGCCGCACGTCGGGATGCACGATCAACGGATCGGCGGGCTGCCCCGGAAACTTCGCTCCTGTCAGGGATCGTCCGACCAAACGGTCTTTGGAATACGTGACCGCATTCTGATACGCGACTTCGGCCACAGCCACGCCCTGAACGCCCACGCCTAGGCGCGCCGCGTTCATCATGCCGAACATGCCCTTCATGCCTTCGCTCGAAGAACTCTTGGCGCCTTCGACTTTTGGTTTGGGCTTCGGTCCCAAGCGCCACGCCGTCGCCTCGTCGAAATTCAACACCGCCGTGGCGTTGCCCTTGATGCCCATCTTCTTTTCGATCGAGCCGGTCGACACGCCGTTGCGCGCCCCCATCTTGCCGTCTTCCGAGACCAGAAATTTCGGCACCATGAAAAAATTCACGGTCGAAAGGTCGTCCTGGGTTTTTCCGTTCTCATCGGGAATTTTTGCAATCACCATATGAATGATGTTCTTCGTCAGATCCTGGTCGCCACCGGAAATGAAAATCTTGGTGCCGGACAGTTTGTAGGTGCCGTCCGGCTGTTCGACGGCCTTCGTCTTCATCAGCCTTAGATCGGTGCCGCAATGCGGCTCTGTCAGGCACATCGTACCCGCCCATTCGCCGGCCACCATCTTCTTCACGATGTGCTCGCGCATCCATGGCGCCCCGGTCGCGGCCAGCGCGGAATAAGCAGCCGAGGTCAATCCCGGATACATCGCAAATGCCTGGTTCGCCGATGACCCCATCTCTGCAACCGCGAAAGTCAAAATGATCGGCAAGCCCGCGCCGCCATATTCTTCAGGCACACCCAGCCTGTTCCACCCGGATTCGCAGTAAGCGTTCCAGGCTTCCTTAAACCCCTTCGGCGTGCGCACGACGCCATTCTCGAAGTGACAGCCTTCCTCGTCGCCCGACTGGTTCAGCGGTTGCAGCACTTGGCTCATGAACTTGCCCGCGCCCTCCAGTACGTCGTGCACCGTCGCGCGATCAAGATCGGCGTAGCCGGTAAGGTCTGTGTGTTTGTCGATCTCCAGCACATCGAACATCAAGAATTCGAAATCGGCGACGGGAGCGGTGTAGCTGGGCATGAGGGGAATCCAGTTAAGGGGAAGGGCTTCTATTCGTATAATCGCGCGGCTCAGCCAAAAACACAACCAACTCAAACCGATCTGAAATGCATCAACAGTGATGTTTCTGGCCTCGGCAGGAAAAGCTCCAGACCCTTGCCGGAAAGCACCTGACCTTTCAACAAAAGCTGACCGTCTCGCAAACTTGCTGTCAAAGTGCGCTCAACACCGGGGCTGACCGGGCCAACGGCCTCGCAGCGGTACACGGCCGCCTCTCGAAGCCCTGGCAGCCGAAGCACTGTCCCGCGCCCCAGCTCCGTCGAGCCGCGCCGAAACACCAGCGCCAATGCCTGGTTTTTCTCCGCAGACGTAACGCAAACCCCGCAATGATCGGCGCCGTCTAACGCCAATCGCCAGTAGAGACCGGTATGCAGCAGATCGCGGAAGCGCTTGTAGTTCGCAATGTGACGCGAAAGACGTTCAGTTTCGCCGTCGCTGAGCGCGCGCAGATCCAGCTCAAGTCCCATATGCCCATACAGCGCCACATGGGCTCGCAGATCGAGACTAAGCCGCCGACCCGTGATGTGGCAGGCGGCGGGACCTACATGCACGCCTGAAACCTCGGGCGGCAGGAACAAATTCGCATGGCGCTGGATGTCGAACCGGTCGAGCGCATCATTCGTGTCAGAGACCCAAACGCGCTCCGTTCGCTCCAGCATGCCCCAATCACAGCGCCCGCCACCGCTGGCGCAGGCTTCGATCTCGACGCCGGGATGGGCGGCCCGCAACCGGTCAATCAACCCATACAGCGCCCGCACATAGACGCCGTGCCCTGCGCCAGTCAGGTCGCGGTTCATGTCCCACTTCAGATAGGAAATCTCATGGCCCGCCAGCAACGCATGCAGCACCTCATACAGATGCGCGCAAACCTCAACGTTTCCCAAATCCAGAACGGCCTGATGGCGTTGCAGCAACAGCCTGTCACCCTCGCGCCGAATCCAGTCTGGATGCGCGCGCGCCAGATCGCTGTCAGGATTGACCATCTCCGGCTCAACCCAAAGCCCAAACTCCATGCCGAGTCCACGCACATGGGCAATCAACGGTGCAAGCCCACCTGGAAACTTCACGGCATCGACGGTCCAGTCGCCAAGCCCGGCGCTGTCATTCGTCCGCCCCTTGAACCACCCGTCGTCGAGCACGAACCGCTCCGCACCCACGGCCGCGGCACGATCAGCCAACGTCCGCAACGTCGCTTCATTGTGATCGAAATAGATCGCCTCCCACGTATTGTAGTGCACCGGCCGCGGCTTTGCTGCAGCCCGCGACGGAACGACCCGCTCGCGCAGGAACGCATGATGCGCCTGCATCACCCCGTTCAAGCCGCGCGGAGAAAACGTCGCGTACGCCCATGGGCTTTCATAGCCCGCAGCCGCAACATCGAGATCGACGTGAAGTTCACCCGCCAGCACGACGACGTCGCCCTCGCGCAGGCGCTCGACGCTCAGGCGATGACTGCCACTCCAACCCAGCGTGAACCCATAAACGTCACCGTGGTCGTCACCGAATCCGGGCACACCTACAAACAATCCCGGAAAGCGATCATGCCCCGGTCGCCCGCGACGGCTCTCAAACACCAGCATGCCAGACTGAAGTGCGTGTCGTTGCGGCGCAAATTCCCGTGCCCAGTCACCGCCGAACGTCAGCACCTCGGTCAGCCGCGCGGGCAGTGGCAACGCCAATGAAGAAGTAGGCCCGCCATCCTTCGACCGCACACGCATCGCCAGCACGCCGTGGCGTGACATCTGATAGTCGATCTCAATCGCAGCACCTGCCGCCTTGAAGCGCAGCGTGGAACCAACGGCATCGACAAAGGTCCATTGCTGCTCGACCGAAGTAGAAACGGCAGCAGACCCAAAATACCCACTCTCCAATCCGGGCAGAACACAAGGCGGGCAGGGCACATCCAGCCGCGCCCCCCACATCACACGCGGCACTGCGCTTGCGAGAGCTTCGAAATCCGGACTGCCACCAAGGTCCGCCCCGAAGTGAACCACGCGCGGCAACGCCTCGCCGCCCGGCTGTGTGTCGATCAGCAAAGCCGCATCGCCACCGCGCAAGTAGAGCCAGCGCTCAGACACAGCTCATCGATCCTGATACTGAGGCGGGCGTTTCGCCAGAAAAGCGCTGATGCCCTCAGAAAAATCTGCCGTCTGTGCGCACAGAATCTGGTTGCGGTCTTCCATCGCCACAGCGGCCTCCAGACTTCCCGCATCAACACTCATATTCAAACACTCCTTCGTCAGCCGCAGACCCAGCGGCGACGTCGTCAACATCTCATCGAGATAAGGCCGCACAGCGTCGTCCAGCTGATCATCACCAACCACCTCGCTGACCAGCCCCACGCGCATCGCCCGCTCCGCATTGATGAACCGCCCCGTCAACATCAGCTCCGACGCCATCGACACCCCCACCAGCCGTGGCAGGAAATAGCTGACGCCAATATCGCAGGCCGACAACCCAATCCGGATAAACGCGGCATTCATCCGCGCGCTCGTCCCTGCGATCCGCACATCGCTGGCAAGCGCCAGGGCAAACCCGCCACCGCAAGCCGGTCCATGCACGAGAGACACGATAGGCTGCGGACAGCGCCGCATGCGCATCACAATCTCGCTGATCCGCCGTTGGCTCGTCAGCCCGCTCGACGGCGAACGCGGACTATTGTCGCGCTCCTTTAGATCAAGCCCCGCACAATAGGCCCGCCCGGCACCCTTCAGCACCACGATGCGAACGCCCTTGTCCCAATACAATTGCCCGAAATAATCCAGCAAATCATCGACCATCTGCCGGTTCAGCGCGTTCAGGCTGTCCGGCCGGTTGAAAGTGACCCAATCGACCGGCCCTTCCTTGCAAATGGAAAGCGTTTGAAATGACATGATAACTCCGTGACTGGCGAAGGGGCTTCGAACCGACTATAGGCTGAACCCGCACCATTTGGACAAGCCCGCACCCGATGCGATTCTGGATAATTTTCACTGCAGCACTCTTGAGTGTGCTCACCGCGCACGCCAAACCCCAGCGCATCCTCACCACCAATGTCTGCGCCGATCAATTGGCTCTGGCCTTGGCCGATCGCCAGCACATCATTTCCGTATCAAGGCTGGCGACCCAGTCCGAAATCTCCAACTTCGCCGGTGCCGCACAGGGCATTCCGGTCAATAACGCCCGCGCTGAAGAAATCGTCATGCTCAAGCCCGACCTGATTCTGGGCGATATCTACACCGGCAAACACGCGAACAATTTGGCCAAGACCATCGGTGTACCCGTTCACGTCATCGGCGCTGGAGCCTCGATAAACGACGTGCGCGCCATCATAAGCGACGCCGCAAAAGCGCTCGGCCAAGACGCACGCGGCGCCCACCTCATCAACGAAATGGACACACGCATCAAGACGGCGCGACGACTGAATGCCGCCCCAATCACCGCGCTCGTCTATGAACCAAACGGACTGACGTCCGGCAACGGAACACTTACTGACGATATTCTGTCAAAAGCAGGCCTCATCAATTTGGCGCCCCAACTCACGTCATCCGCCTACGCAACGGTGCCGCTAGAGCAGGTCGTCTCGACTGCGCCGCAGCTACTCATCCTGGACGACTCTTATTCGAAAAGTTCCAGCCGCGCCCAAAGCATCCTGCGCCACCCCGCCTTCCTCAGCCTGAAGGGACGCACAAAAATCTATCCCATCCCTTCGCGCCTCTGGCTCTGCCCCGGCCCCTGGATCGCCGAAGCGGTCGAGCGCCTGGCAGCAGAGCGCGCTCGTATCCCCGCAGGGTGATCCAGTTCCCGGCAATGCCCAATCCACAAGCCGCAGTGATCCGTCCTGCAAACCACCGCGTATCACCCCGCACAGCAACCAACACATGCTGTGTTCGTTCAACGACAGAGAGATTTCCAACAATGTTTTTCCGTTCAATGATGATAGCCGTTTCAGTTGTCGCACCGATCACGATTGCAGGTATTGCCAACGCTGGCGGCATGTCGAAACCCGCAGGAACTGTCGTGGAGGTCGCGGCGTCCAATCCCGACTTCTCGACGCTTGTCGCCGCCATCAAGGCTGCGGGCCTCGTCGACGCGCTGAATGGCAAGGGGCCGTTCACGGTTTTCGCCCCAACCAACGCAGCGTTTGCGGCGCTTCCCGCTGGCACGGTGGAAAGCCTGCTGAAGCCCGAGAACAAGGCAAAGTTGACCGCGATCCTCACTTACCATGTTCTCCCGGCGAAGATTGAATCTGCCGCGCTCGCCGGAAAGACACTCACGTCGCCTGCAACGCTTCAAGGCAGCACGCTTGCTGTCGACGGCACGAACGGCGGGAAAATCAACAACGCGACGGTGACGGCTGCCGACGTAAAAGCGTCGAACGGTGTCATCCACGTCATCGACAAGGTTCTCTTGCCTGCAAGCTAAGTGGCTGCAGGTTTCTCCCGGCGACGTGTCGGCGAACCCCGCCGGGCGTCACCGCCCTTTCCGCGACTGTTGGAGAGCTAAGTCCGCCCCCAAGGAACGCGGCGGAATTTTCCAGGCTTGGACATGCGATGCGCAAGAAGACTGTCGTCGTCAATGACCGGATGCAAACGGGTTATCGCTATGCCCTTGTGGCGCGCGCGGGTCTTGCGTTCGATCCCGGGTTCAAGCCTGAGCTGACGCCCAAGCAAATGCTCGGCCTGGGCGTTTTCGGCGGCAAGTACATGACAGACGCGGCAGCAGAATTTCCCAAGAACTGGTTCGCGCACGCCAAACTGTCGCCGGGAAAGGCCGATCCCAAGCTCAATTGTTTCGGCGTCATCGCCAGTCAACCATTGTCGGTGTGGCGCGCGAAGGGTTGGATTCATCTGGACGACCCGCGCGGCTGGTTTCAGTGGTACTGCCGGTATTACATGGGGCGGCGCTTGGGCGCGGAGGATCGCCGCCAGATCAAACGCTGGAAAGCGATGCGCCGCCATATCGCGCAGGTCCGCCGCAACTGCGACGAAGGCGACATCTTCTGCCGCCGCCGTCAACGTCAAGCACTGTTGCACTGGGCCTACGACAGCCGAAAGATCTAATCCGCCGTCGGCCCAATCAGCCGCCGGGCTTCGGTGAGAGGGTGGCTTTTTCTTCCTCCGTCAAGGCGCGGTGGCCATAGCTGATGACGCGCGTCATCTGCCATTTCCCGCCTTTGCTTTGCCAGATCATCAGGAATTTCGCGCTGCCTTCGCATTCACCGCTCGCGGACTGGCAGAAGCGATGCTCGCCTTCTTCGATCGCGCCATAGTCCTTGATCGGATACACTTTAAGCGTGCCAGGCAATAGCTCCCGGCGCACCTTGTTGCAGATAAACTTGCGCGTATTGGCAACGACGGTTTCGCGGTCGAATGTCGCCCCGCCCGTGTCATGGTAGAATTCGACCTTCGCGGAGAAATAACTGCCAAACACATCCAGGTCGCATCGATTGTAAGCGTCAAACACCTTCGCATCGAGCGCGGCTATTGTTTGGGTGAGCGCCGTCTGATCCTGGTTGTCGTCGGCAAACGCAACGGCCGTGACAAGCAACGCCCCAACACATGCGCCCATCGTCTGAAATTTCATCATCGCCCCCGCCCACAGTCGCGTGCTTAAGCGCCAAGACTAGCGCATGCATTCAAGCTGGGCAAATGTGAAGTCGAACATGAAATGGCGCGCCTTCAGGTCACTGAAGGCGCGTGAGGTTCAATTCGTCCGGTCTCATTGCTTACGGGTTAATCGGAGCGGGATTTGGGGCTGGTATATTTATCTCGACATCATTGGTTGGTGCCGTGTCCCGTGTGGTCGAAGGGTCGAACGCACCAAACGCAAACAAGGCGACGGCGCCAATGAGAAGCGCGCCAACGATTACACCGAGCAGAGCGCTGCTGCCGCTGTCGGAATCACTGTCCAAGGCCATCACAATACTCCTTTGTTAAGAACTACGGCCGGTTGCTGCCGTGCCAATGTGAGAACTCACCGGCGCCGCAATCGTTCCGGGGGACACCTTCAGCGCGCCAGCTTGTCGCGATCCCTCCGTGATGGAACTTTACCGTCCGCTGGGCGTTAGACCGGTCATCCCATTTCAGTGCGTAGGTCTGCCGCGAAACAGGCCGACGATCAAGCTGACCGCAAACAGCACCAAGAAGATAAAGAACAGGGTTCTCGCGATCTCAACGGAGATAAAGGCGACCCCGCCAAATCCCAGCACGCCCGCGATCAGCGCAACAACCAAAAAAATCAGTGCCCATTTCAGCATAGTTGTGTCTCCTTGATAAGCATGAACAGCCAAGCCGTTGCGGCTCTTACCCCGCAACAACCGTGACAACCATCGCCACGATGGCCAGAGTAAGGCTAATACCAAGCACGTAGCGCATATGCCCGGTCATAATACTCTGACGGGCCTCGTCGGGTGTCAGGGTAACGGCGGACTCTTCTTGCATTTTGCTTTCCAGCGGCACCGGCATTGGCTTTCTCCACGATACACTTCACCAACGACAACGCGGGAGCCCTTTGGAAGTTCCACACCAACGCGACCCAACCGCCGGGACACGATAACCCGCCGCCATATTTCAGCGGTGCACGAACTGCACACAAAGTTGACACCGAAGACCTGGACGCTAATGGTGGCGATGAGTGAACGCGCGTGGACCTTCAATTGGCTGAATCGATCGACATTCTTGCCTATAGCGACGCCCTTGTGGTGCTGGGTACGGCGGGCATCGTCATACCGCTGGTTCGCCGCTTGGGGCTCAGCCCCGTGCTGGG
>JANOFD010000571.1:0-3233 GCA_031413455.1 Rhodobiaceae bacterium | reverse complement strand
GCTGGTAGAGCATCGGTCTCCAAAACCGAGGGCCGTGGGTTCGAGTCCCTCCGCCCCTGCCAAGACGCGAAGTGTTTTTTTGAAGGACTTGACGAGCAGAGATGAAGACGATGGCGGACGAAAAGAAAAGTGGTGGTGGGGCAGGCGGTAAAGCCGTTGAGCCGGTGCCGCCGCGTCCGAGTTTGTTCGCCCGGTTGATGAAGGCGCCGCAGTTTTTTGCGGAAGTTCGTCAAGAGGCCGCAAAAGTTACCTGGCCAACGATGTCGGAAACGCGCGTGACTACGATTGCCGTATTTGTAATGATTTTCATGGCGGTGATATTTTTTGCCATTGTGGACCTCATCATCAGCACGCTCGTCAAATGGTTATTGGGATAGGCGCACAGCAGATGGCACAAGCACATCCCGTCAAGAAAGAACTGCCGCCGGCCAAGTGGTACATCGTTCACGCCTACTCGAATTTCGAGAAGAAAGTGGCCGACGAAATTCGCAAGCAAGCCCAGCAGCACGGGCTGAATGAGCTGTTTGAAGAAATCCTGGTTCCGACTGAGGAAGTCGTCGAAATCCGGCGTGGTCAAAAAGTGAATGCCGAGCGCAAGTTCTTTCCCGGCTATGTGCTGGTGAAGGCGCGGTTGACGGACGAGGCGTATCATTTGGTGAAGAACACACCAAAGGTGACGGGCTTCTTGGGCACGAACAACAAGCCGATGCCAGTGAGCCAGGCCGAAGTCGACCGCATTCTGAACCAAGTCAAGGAAGGCGTGGAGCATCCCAAGCCAGCGGTCACGTTCGAAATTGGCGAGCAGGTGCGGGTGGCTGATGGTCCGTTCACGTCGTTTAACGGCGTGGTTGAAGAAATTGATGAAGGACGTTCGCGTCTGAAGGTCGCCGTTTCGATTTTCGGCCGGGCGACGCCGGTTGAGTTGGATTTTGCCCAGGTTGAGAAGCTCTAACGAGCGGATGGATTGGGTTCGTTGTTGCGGGAGGCAGGGTGACTTGCCGCTGAACCGCTAAGCCAAAGAGAGGGAGACAAACTCGTGGCGAAAAAAGTGATGGGGCAGATCAAGCTCCAAGTTGCGGCAGGGGCGGCCAATCCGTCACCACCGATCGGACCGGCGCTGGGTCAGCGCGGGTTGAACATTATGGAATTCTGCAAGAC
The DNA here is from genome assembly GCA_031413455.1 of Rhodobiaceae bacterium. Lineage (GTDB taxonomy): Bacteria > Pseudomonadota > Alphaproteobacteria > Micropepsales > Micropepsaceae > SZUA-430. The sequence goes on along the minus strand of JANOFD010000571.1, from coordinate 2,075 downwards.
GTTCAACGCGCGTACGCAGCAATTGGAAAAGGGGATGCCGATCCCCGTGATCATTACCTACTATCAGGACAAGTCGTTTTCGCTTGAGTTGAAGACGCCGCCAGCATCGTTTTTGCTGAAGAAAGCGGCCAAGATCGATGGCGGTTCAAAAAAGCCGGGCCTTGAATTCAAGGGTTCGGTCACGCAAGCCGATCTGAAACAAATCGCGGAAGTGAAGATGAAAGACCTGAATGCGAACGATATCGAAGCCGCGATGAAGATCATTGCAGGCTCCGCACGCTCGATGGGTCTTGAGGTTAAAGGGTAAGGTCATGTCAGCAACAAAAAAGAAGGCACCTAAAGAAGGCAAACGTTTGGCGGCGGCGCGCAATGGTGTTGATTCGCGCAAACTTTATACGCTGAGCGAGGCCGTCACGATGGTGAAAGCCCGCGCGAAAGCAAAGTTTGATGAAAGCATCGAAATTGCGATGAATTTGGGCGTTGATCCCCGGCATGCCGACCAGATGGTTCGTGGCGTTGTGAACTTACCGAACGGCACCGGCAAGACGTTGCGCGTTGCGGTGTTTGCCAAGGGCGCCAAGGCTGACGAGGCGAAAAACGCCGGTGCTGACATTGTTGGTGCGGAAGAGCTGTTTGAAATTGTAAATGGCGGAAAAATCGATTTCGACCGCTGCATTGCGACACCCGACATGATGGGTCTCGTGGGTCGTCTGGGCAAGGTTTTGGGGCCACGCGGCATGATGCCAAACCCGAAAGTCGGCACCGTTACGATGGATGTGACCAAAGCGGTCAAAGACGCCAAGGGCGGCGCGGTCGAATTTCGTGCCGAGAAAGCGGGCATCATTCATGCAGGCATCGGCAAGGCGAGTTTCACTGAGTCGGCGCTGGTTGAAAATATCCGCGCGTTCTTTGATTCCGTCATGAAGGCGAAACCGCCGGCAGCAAAGGGCAACTACTTGAAGAAGGTTTCGATCTCTTCGACGCAAGGGCCGGGCGTCACCGTCGAACCCTCGACAGTGATGAGCTGAAAGGATTTTTGATTTCCGGCAGTGGAGCTGCCGGTAGACAAGGCTGGAAACGGCTTTGCCTGTCCGAGACTGCAGGTGCTGAAACTGGTTCGCCAGTCGAGGCTTAATGGCAACGGCCTGCATAGACGGGGGTTGAGTGCGTGAGGCGCTTGGTGAAACCAAGTGTCAAGTGCCGGAACTCTTGGGACAGGGTTGTTTAAACAGGGCTTTAAGGGCGGGGCAAAAATCCTGGCCGACGAGGCAGATAAACAGGCAAAGGAGCCAGAAGTGGATAGAGCGCAAAAGGCCGAAGTTATCGGAGGGCTGAACACAGAGTTCAGCAAAGCCGGTGTCGTCGTGGTCGCGCGCTATCAAGGCATGACCGTGGCGGACATGATGAAGCTACGGTCGCAGATGCGGGCGGTTGGTGCGAGTTTTAAAGTCTCGAAAAACCGTCTGGCAAGACGTGCTACGGAAGGAACGATGGCGAAGCCGATTGAAGGGCTTCTCAAAGGACCAACCGGGATCGCCTTTTCCGACGATCCGATTGCAGCGCCCAAAGTTGCCGTCGACTACGCCAAGACGAACGCCAAGTTCGTCATTCTGGGTGGAGTCGTGGGGACCACGTTTATCGATGCGGATGGTGTGAAGGCTTTGGCCTCGCTTCCCTCGCTCAATGAACTCAGGGCGACAATCGCAGGCATGCTTCTACAGCCCGCGACCAAAATCGCGCGTATTTTGCAGGCGCCAGGCGGGCAGATTGCTCGCGTGATCAGCGCTCACGCCAAGAAAAGCGAAGCGGCTTGAATTGAATAGTGTCCCAAGATTGAAAGCATAAGGAACGCAAGCAATGTCTAAACTGGAAAAAATTGTTGAAGAATTGTCGGCTCTGACCGTGATGGAAGCGGCCGATTTGTCGAAGTTGCTGGAAGAGAAATGGGGCGTGTCCGCACCAACAGGCCGGATTTTATCTCTCCCAAACATCGCAAGGTCTATCAACTGGAAATCAGCTACGACAATCAAACGTATAGCCTGGAAGACCGTGATCCCGTTGACGTGCTCAACGCG
>JANOFD010000570.1:0-3400 GCA_031413455.1 Rhodobiaceae bacterium | reverse complement strand
TCTTGTGCAGCTTGTTGTCGGTGCGGCGTGTAAGTTTCCAGTCGCCATCGCTTTCGACTGCGCGCAGGAAGTCGTCGGTGACGCGAACTGTGTTATTCGAGTTCTGGCCCGAGACAGTGTAGTACGCCTCGCCGTCCCAATCGGTGTCGAGGGTTGGGATCAGCATCGAGGTGTAGCCCTGGCGGGCAAACTGGACGGCACGCTGAATGGCGTTGTCCGGAATGTAGACCTTGCGTGCCGCCTTGATTTCGCGCTTCAGGGCTGGATTTTCTTGCGGATCGAAGCAGGCGTCGCCATCGGCGCTGCAATTGACGCAAGCCTTGATAATCGCGTTCAGATGTTTGTTCAGTAGCCGGGTTCCGGCGACAAGCGCCGCCACTTTTTGCTCTTCGGTCACTTTCCAGTCGATGAAGGCCTCGATGTCCGGATGATCGACATCGACAATCACCATCTTCGCTGCGCGCCGCGTAGTGCCGCCGGACTTGATGGCGCCGGCCGCACGGTCGCCGATTTTCAGGAAGCTCATCAAGCCCGAAGACTTGCCGCCGCCCGACAGTTTTTCCGATGATCCGCGCAAGGCGGAGAAATTCGAGCCGGTGCCCGAGCCGTATTTGAACAAGCGCGCTTCGCGGACCCAGAGGTCCATGATCCCGCCTTCGTTGACCAGGTCGTCTTTGATGCCCTGAATGAAGCACGCATGAGGCTGCGGGTGCTCATAGGCGCTGGTCGATTGAACGAGTTCGCCTGTCCAATGATTGACGTAGTGATGGCCCTGCGCCGGACCGTCAATGCCATAAGCCCAATTCAGTCCAGTGTTGAACCATTGCGGGCTATTGGGCGCCGCCATCTGGTTGGCCAGCATGAAGCGCATTTCGTCGAAGAAGGCGCGGGCGTCGTTTTCCTGGTCGAAATAGCCGCCCTTCCAGCCCCAATAGGTCCAGGTTCCGGCCAAGCGGTCAAAGACTTGCCGCGCGCTGGTCTCGCCAACGTTTTTGGCGTCGCCCTCCAGGGTCGCTAGCGCCTCTTCGTCGGGTGCGTTACGCCACAACCACTCAGGCACATTTGCTTCGGCCACCGGTTTGAGCCGTGCCGCGATGCCGGCTTTGCGGAAGTATTTCTGGGCCAGGACGTCGGACGCGACCTGCGACCAACGCCCGGGTACCTCTATACTGTCCTGCCGGAAGACAACTGAGCCATCGGGATTACGAATCTCGCTCGCGGTCGAGCGAAACGGAATGCCTTCGTAAGCAGATTGGCCTTCAACAGTGAAACAACGGTCGATACGCATGCCTAACAGCCCTTTTTAGATTGCCCTTCGTGCCCAACAATCGCCTGCCGGCACCTTTTGAATTTTTGGGACGGGCGGCCAGCCAAACCAAGTGTTCGGCCATCGCGCTTTTGCGTCCCAAACCTCCTCAAAAACAGGCGCTGGCAGGGACCCCTATGTAGTACCTACATTTTGATTGCCGCAATAGATTTTGTGTTAATCGGCGTTAGTAACTACTATATTTTGTGGCTGGATCTGTGGAGAGTGCGGGGAAGCCGCTGTGGGAAAATCAGACTCACGTGGCCCGTGGCGCGCTCACCACAGTGCGGTGCGGACGGGTGCATTTTACACCCCATTCTTGTCCCAACTTCCGGACTCAGAGCCAAGACCTTGGCGGTGCTGACTCTTCCTGCTTCGGGCCCCAAGTTGGATCCAAAACTCAGGGTGAGAATCAGATGCGCCGAGCGAAACTATGCATCCCCAAGGGGTTGTGGAAAGCACCCGGCACCGAACCTGTCGCCAAGCGTTAATCTGATATGGGCTGAAACGGGTGGCAGGGGGTATATCTCTCGATTTCCCGTGCACTTGTGCACATCTAGCATTTCCGCCATTTCAAAAATGACTGTTAACCATAAGTTTGGCGTGATTTCGCGATTTCCATTTAGCGTGCAGCCAACATGCACGGGAATGCACATGCGATCTGACCTCAATCTGCAATCCCCAGGTGGACCAAACCCACAGCTCTCCCGTTCGCTGACAAGAGGCCCAGCTTTGGATCAAGCGTGCACTTTTCAAGTCGCAGCGGCAAACAAGGCGGACCCTGCACCGAAAGGAACATATAAAGAACATTTACCTCGCAAGTCAATCCAAAAATGTACATTGCAGGCCGCTCTCACCGAACGCTTACCGGTGCCATATTTTTTTGGTTGGTCTCCGTTCTACAAAGTCGTCGTCGATTTCGCACAAATCAGATAATTGTGGGCGCGCTTCTTCGGCCGCCTCGATCCAGTCAAACCTGAATGTCTAGCTTCCAACGACTTTTGACGAGCCTCGACCGCGACCCCGGCAAACGGGGCAAGCAGTTCGAGCATTTCGTCAAATGGTTCCTGACCACTGATCCGGAGTGGACCACGCAGGTGGCTCGGGTCTGGCTGTGGGACGAGTGGCCTGGCCGCTGGGGACGCGACTGCGGTGTCGACCTCGTATTCGAGCACCGGAACGGTCAGACATGGGCGGTTCAGGCCAAGTGCTACGCAGCCGAATACGAAGTCACCAAAGCGGACGTTGACAAGTTTCTCAGCGAGACCAATCGCAAGGCCATCGACCACAGGTTGCTGGTCGCAACGACGGATTTGCTCGGCGCCAACGCAAGGCAGGTTTGCGAGGGACAGGAAAAGTCGGTCGTCCGCTTTCTCCTGTCCGACTTCGAAAACGCTTCCGTCGATTATCCCGGCAACTTCGCGGCATTGGCGACCGGCAAACGAAAAGCGCCGCCGCAACCGCGGCCCTATCAGATCGACGCCATTGGAAACGTAGTGAAGGGGATTGAAGCTGCGGATCGTGGGCAACTGCTCATGGCCTGCGGCACCGGCAAGACGCTGGTCTCACTATGGATCAAGGAGCGGCTCAGCGCCAGGCGCACGCTTGTCCTCGTTCCCTCGCTGGGCCTGCTGTCACAGATCGTCAGCGATTGGACCTCTGCCGCCGCCATCCCCTTCGATGTGCTTTGCGTCTGCTCGGACCAAACAGTTGGCAAGCGCGATGAAGACGAAGCCGTCACGTCGGTGGCAGAGTTGCCCTTTCCCGTCACCGGCCGCAGCGATGACATCGCGGCCTTTCTGAAGGGCGATGGACACCGCGTGGTGTTCTCGACCTACCAGTCCTCACCCCTGATCGAGGCCGCGCAAGCCGACAAGACTTTGCCCGCATTCGATCTGATTATCGCCGATGAAGCCCATCGCTGTGCCGGCAAGGTCGACGGGATGTATGGCACTGTCCTCGACGGCGCCAAGCTGAGAGGAACCAAGCGGCTTTTCGCCACCGCCACGCCCCGCACCTACTCCAGTTCGCTCAAGACCGCCGCGGATGAAGTGGGCGTCGAGGTCGTCGGCATGGACGACGAGGCGGTCTTCG
>JANOFD010000569.1:0-2496 GCA_031413455.1 Rhodobiaceae bacterium | reverse complement strand
ATAGATCGTCGTACGGCGGGTAAGGAAATAGTTCTGGCCAGCACCGTGTGAGTAGTCGGGGCCCGGCACGTACTCGTTGGACATCTTGTCGTGGGCAAACGGGCGGTATGGATTGCCGTAATAAGCGATGGCTTCAAGCGTGAGTTCGGTCAACCGCTGTTGAATGTCGGTGCCTTTGATCTTGAGGATCGAGGCTTCCGGACCATGCCCACCTTTCGACTCGCGCGCCAGCGTTCGCAACTCGGTGAATTCCAGCGCCAGCAGATCAATCTCAAGCTCGGCGATGTTACGCGAGAAGTCCGCGCCATCGAGCAACGACTTGCCGCCATCCTGCTCGGCAGCGGCGATTTTCTTCAGACGCTCAACGCCGCGCTTGGAGCGGGCGACACCGGCAATGCCCGCGCGCTCGTGACCCAGAAGGAATTTCGCGTAAGTCCAGCCCTCGTTTTCTTTACCGATAAGATTCCTCACCGGAACCTTTACATTGTCGAGAAAAACCTCGTTGACCTCGTGCGCGCCGTCCATGGTGATGATCGGCCGCACGGTAACGCCGGGCGTTTTCATGTCGATCAACAGGAATGAAATACCTTCCTGCTGCTTGGCCTTCATGTCGGTGCGCACGAGGCAAAAGATCCAGTCGGCGTATTGGGCGAGTGTCGTCCAGGTCTTTTGACCATTGACGATGTAATCGTCACCTTCGCGTACCGCTGTCGTTTTGAGCGAGGCAAGGTCGGAGCCCGAGCCCGGCTCGGAATAACCCTGGCACCACCAATTCTCTCCCGACAGGATTTTCGGCAGATACTCTTTCTTTTGTTCGGCGTTGCCGTATGTGTAAATGACGGGGCCCACCATCGCGAGGCCAAAGGGCAAGGTTCCAGGCGTGTCCGCGGCGGCGCATTCCTCACCGAAAATGTATTTCTGGGTCGAGTTCCAGCCGGTGCCACCGTACTCCTTCGGCCAGGACGGTGCGACCCAACCCTTGTTGTAAAGGACGCGGTGCCAGGCAAGAAAATCATCCCTACCGCCAAATTCGTTGCGTGACTTTCCGCGCACCTGCGGCGGGAAGTTTTCGGCGATGAAGTCTTTGACCTCGGCGCGAAAGGCTTCGTCGGCGGGAGTGAAGTCGATATTCATGGCTGCGTCCTTAAATTGCCGTTGGTGCTGATGATAGCTTCCGCCGGGCCAGATTCAATGTGCATCTTGTGGACGGGCGCCCATGGTATTAACACCAGCCCCATGCTTGAACCTATAGAAAGCCCCTGCGTCAAGGTCTGCTCCATTGACGCTACGACCGGTTGGTGCCTGGGTTGCGGGCGGTCGATGGCTGAGATTTCCGGCTGGAGTTCGCTGACACCTGAGCAGCGCCGTACGGTCGCCAACGCGCTGGAAAACCGCAAGGCCGCGATCCCTGATCGCGAAACGCGCGCACGAAATTACAGGCTGCCGGGATCATGAGCGGACGCGTCATCGCCGTTAGCCGCAACAGTTCGCACACAATGTCGAAACCCACATGCCAAGGCATCCGGCTGCTTGCAGGTTTGGGTGTCGAGGGCGATGCGCATTCGGGCGAGACGGTCAAACACCGCTCGCGCGTCGCCCGTGATCCAAGCCAGCTGAACTTGCGTCAAGTTCATCTGATGCACACGGAATTGTTCGACGAGTTGCGCGCGAAGGGGTTCGACATCGCGCCTGGCATGATGGGCGAAAACATTTCCACGCGCGGCGTCGACTTGCTCGGCCTGCCTGCGGGGGCACGGCTGCATTTAGGGACAAGCGCAGTGGTCGAGGTCACGGGCTTGCGCAATCCCTGTTCTCAGCTCGACGGGTTGCAAAGGGGATTGATGGAAGCCGTGCTGGAACGCAATCCAGAGCGCGGGCTTGTTCGCAAAGCCGGCGTGATGGGGATTGTGTTGACGGGCGGCGAGGTGGTGGCAGGCGACAACATCCGCATCCAGCTTCCAGGCGGCGAACGTGAAGCGTTGAAACCGGTGTGATCCACCTCGCAACCAACCCTTCCTATCACATCGTCTTCGACGCGCTGGCGTGGACGTCAGGAATGGCTGTCGGCGTTGCGCTCTATCGCTGGCGCTTGACGGAGGTCACGGCGCGGGTCGCGCGGGTAGCGGACGGCGGTTATTTCGCTTGCCTTGCCGCAGGCGCGATCGCGGGCGCCTATCTCAGCGGCTCGTTCACCTTCTGGGGCGAGGGCGTGTTTGCTTTGGCGCATTCGGTCGTCGGTGCACTTGTCGGCGCGATCATCGGCGTCGAGATTTACAAAGCCGTGCGCGGCATTCGAATATCGACCGGGATCGTATTCGTCGGACCATTTGCGGCGGGCGTCGCGGTCGGGCGTTGGGGATGCCTGTTCGCGGGCATACCGGATCAGACGTATGGCATCGCGTCATCGTTACCCTGGTGACGGTGCCATCGGCTTTGGCTTTTTCTTCAGCTGCTGCCGTTCGGGCTTGCTGCTGGTTCATGCGGTCGGCTTCCTTT
>JANOFD010000568.1:0-1120 GCA_031413455.1 Rhodobiaceae bacterium | reverse complement strand
TGCCTGAGGGTGCCGGCGATTTCGACTTCTACCTTCTTGTTCTCTCGTGGTCGCCGACGCATTGTTCGAGCGAGGCGGGGCGGGGGCGGGATGATGATTTGCAGTGCCGGGCGGGGCGGCCTTATGGTTTTGTTTTGCATGGGCTTTGGCCGCAGCATGAACGCGGCTATCCGGAGAACTGCGTCAGTCGTGAGCCGCGACGTCTGTCTGATGATGTGTTGCGAGAGGCGCTGAAGTTGTCGCCGTCGCGGCAGTTGGTGCAGCATGAGTGGGAGAAGCACGGGACGTGCTCGGGGCTGTCGCAGGAAGATTATTTTGCGGCGGCGGGGCTGGCCGTGGACGGGGTGAAGGTTCCGCGCGCCTACAGGTCGCCAAGTCAAGTTCTTTTTACTACGGCCAATGATGTGAAGCGTGGGTTTCTGGACGCCAATCCTGGGCTGTCTCCAGGCGGCATTTTGGCCACGTGCCGGGGTAATGAGATCGGCGAGGTGCGGGTGTGTCTGGACAAGGAATTGCGTCCGCGCGCATGCTCTCGGGAAGTTTTGAAAAAGCATTGTGGCGGGCGTGACGCCAGAATGCTTGCGGTCCGGGGTCATTGGCCACGCGACTGAAGGGCCGCGCGACTGAGGAGGGGCAAGTGGAACAGGTGCAGGAAGTGTTGAGTGCGGTCTTGAGCTATTTTCAGGCCGGGTTCTACCGGGTGAATGGCGTGCAGGGTTTGTTGATCGCGGCGGTGTTTGCTTACATGATGCCGCGTTGGGGGCGATTGCTGGTAACGGCGCTGGGAGCGGTGGTGGCGCATGCGGTGCTGGATGTGATGGTGCCAGTGTTGGCGCGCTCGGCGGCCTTTCAGCTGCCGCCGCTGGTTGAGATTGAGTATTGGAAATATCTGTTGTCGATTTATGCGGGATATTTGATCGTCATCAGTGTTTTCTTTCTGGTGAAGTCACTGCTTTTGCGCGGCGGGCACTAGCGAGTGGGCGGGTTGGTGGTGTAGGTGCTGGGGGGTGAACTTCCCTCTAGCGATGGAACGCTGCTCTCATGTCCGATTCTTCTGAAGATGTCGTGTTGCTGAATACCACGCGGGCGGGGGTGGCGTCCCCATTGCAGCAGATGGCCG
>JANOFD010000567.1:0-5126 GCA_031413455.1 Rhodobiaceae bacterium | reverse complement strand
TGAATGATTCCGGTCAAAACCGAGCGCGGAACCTGTGCGTCGCCGTCACCGTCGTCTTCGCCCAATTGCTGCACCGCGATCATGTCGCGACCGTCATTGGGACCCGACAAAGCGCTGCCAAACAATGTCTTCAGGCGTTCCGCCTGCACCAGAGAAGTCGACAATCCACGAGCAATATCGCTGGTCACGTGGTTGCCGCCGACGGCCAAAACGTCAGAAAACACAAGGTGCCCGTCGAAGAATACAGAGATCGAGGTCGTACCGCCGCCCATGTCCACCACGGTGGCGCCCAGATCGATTTCATCGGCAACCAACGTCGCAAGCCCCGACGCATAGGCCGAAGCCGCCTTGCCCGCGATGCCAAGGTGACAGCGACCGACGCACGCCTCAAGATTGCGGATGGGGCCAGATCCCGCCGTGACCAAGTACATGCTCACACCCAGCGTCTCACCAATCATGCCCAGCGGATTGCGAATTCCCCGGCTGCCGTCGATGGCATAGCTGCCTGGCGTGCAGTGAATAACCTCGCGTTCGTTCGAAGGAATTTGGGCGCGCCCCATAGCGTATGCCCGGCGTAAATCTTCTTCGCCAACCTCATGACCGGCAATCGAGACCTCGACATTGATCGTCCGGCTCTGCGGTTGCCCGCAGGAAATACCGACGATCGCTTCCTTCAGCGTGACCCCGGCCATCTGTTCGGCCTGCTCGACCGCGGCCCGGATAGAATCTTCGGCGGCGTTGATATCAACCACCGCGCCTGCCCTGACGCCGGTGCTGGCCTGTTGACCGGCACCCAGCACCTTCAGCAACGGCGCTCCACCTTCGCGTGGAACCACAGGTTTAACAATCAGACAGGCCACTTTCGTCGACCCGACATCCAGCGCCCCGATAACGCCGCCCTTGAACGGCCGATGTGAGCTCCGTCCCCCTGCCTTGCCAATGCCAACAGTCATTAAGTGTCCCTACCACCAGAAATCTTGACCGGAGCGATCAAGGGCGAACCTGGCGGTAGCTTGACAATAAACCGGTCGGCAAAGCGAAGGTCGATCGCTTTGATGTCTCGCGCGAGAATTCTGTCTTCGCGATCGAGCCTAACAAGTTCTGCCAAGGCCGCTTCGGCGCCTTCTTCTGGCAGTCGTACTTCAACACCGTTAGCAAGCCGTAAATCCCAACGTCTTTCACCTACTCGCACGGCGGCCTTCACACTTGACATGAAGTTTGGTTGCGCCGCAACAAGCGCAAAGAACGAGGCGGCAGCTTCCCCCGCACCTTTACCCACGATCAAGGGCAGGCTCGCAAACTGTTCGGCGCGCTGCCCATCAATTTTTTGCCCATGCGCGTCGATGACAAATTTCACGCCGTCGATCTGCCAGAGCGCCACCGGCTTGCGTTCGTTGATCGTCACATGGATGCGTGAGGGCCAAATACGCCGCACTTCTGCCGATTTTACCCAGGGCAAGGCTTCCAGCCGCGCCCGCGCCTCGTCGACATCGACATAGAGCATCAGATCGCCGCGCTTGAACCCAAGCCTGCGGCCGATTTCAGTGGTTTCCGTTTCAACGCGCCCGTCAACGATCACCGTGCTGACGGTAAATCCAGCCTCCATCATCAAGTTATCGGCGCCGCCTTTCAACTGCGCCAACGCCGAAGACACATGTCCGCCGGAAAATAATCCGGCAACCGTCACGGATGCAAAAAATAAAATTAGCACCGCAGTCCAAAAAAACGTCCACCGGACCGCAATCTTAAACGAGTCCACCCAGCGTAAGACATAGCCGTCACGCGCGCCTCCACGTTTGGAGCGATTGATCCGCGGCTTGCTGCGCGAGGCCGTAGACTTGGCGCGGCGCTTTGGCGGCGGCGGCGCGTCATCGAATTCGCCATCGCGCCCCATCGCGGAGCCTACTATCGACCGCATGAGGCATCCTCAACCAACCACCGGCACAAGGCGCCGTAGGAAATTCCTTTATATGCCGCCTGCTCCGGCGCCAGCGACGTCGGCGTCATGCCTGGCTGTGTATTCGTCTCAAGCAGGATCAACCGGCCCGGTTCACCCGCCGTATCATCATAACGCAGATCGGTCCGGCTCACGCCGCGGCAGCCCAACGCCACGTGCGCCCGCTCCGACAGCTCCATCGCCTGCGCGTAGACCTTGGGATGAATCTTCGCCGGCACGATATGCTCTGACCCGCCTTCTGAATATTTGGCTTCGAAATCGTAGAATTTCGTGTGCGCAACGATCTCGGTTACGGCCAGGGCTTGGCCCGCCATCACCGCCACCGTAAGCTCGCGCCCTGGTACGAATTCTTCCACCATCACCTCGTCACCCATTGTCCATTCAGCGCTGGTCAGCAGCTCTGGCGGACGATTATCTCCCGGGCGGATTATAAAGACCCCAACGCTTGACCCCTGATTAACGGGCTTGATCACAAATGGCGGCTGAATGGCAGTTTGTTTCGAGACGTCGTGGCGGGAACACACGATATCCTTAACGATGGGCAGTCCCACCGACCGGTAAACCGCCTTGGTCCGCTCTTTGTGCATGGCCAGGGCCGAGGCCAATACGCCCGAATGTGTGTAAGGAATATTTAAGATTTCAAGCAGGCCCTGCACGCAGCCATCTTCGCCCCACTGACCGTGCAAGGCGTTGAAACATACGTCAGGCTTCAGTTTCTCTAGCACCTCGCCAATATCACGCCCCACATCAATCTCGGTGACCTTGAACCCTTCGTCCCGCAAGGCCGCAGCACAACCCTTGCCGGTGACCAAACTCACCGGCCGCTCCACCGACCACCCACCCATCAAAACAGCAACGTGACGTGTCTCAGTCAAAGCGGGTCTCCATTACCAATGCGGGCGCCGAAACCAAAAAAGGGCGGAAATAGCGAAAGGGGTGTGTGTATATCGTTTTGCATGCAGATATACATATAAGCTATTTTTTGGCAGATTCACAACGATTTCAGGCCCTGAGCTTATCTGCAAGTTACCTGCACGCCGCAAATGCTGCAGATAACACCGTCGCCAAAGCGCCAAGGCTCCTCGTCCAAAAGTCGAAATTTTTACCGCCAATTCAAAAGACACGAACGACCTGATCCCGTTTAAACTATAAGCTAGTACGCTATAGAACTAAAATAGAACAAATCCACGAGCAAGTCAAATGGGCCTCCAAACCAGCGACGGAAATACCAAATCTGGCTGGGACTGGGGGCATCCGAGGCTGTGAAGGAATATCACGCGGAGCCGTGGAGAACGCGGAGATCGGCTGATTCCAATCGTAAATCTCCGCGGCTCTGCGCCTCCGTGTGATTTCTTCACACGCTCTCCTGCCCGCCAACGGACCAAAGTTACGACACGCAAAGCAAAAAACTCGTCATGGCCGGGCTCTTGACCCGGCCACCCAGCCGGCTCGCGTCGGCGAGACGAAGAGACGCGTCGATTCTTCAAGCAGAGCGCCATTCCGTTGCGTAGACACGCAACGACTAGGTGGCCGGGTCAAGAGCCCGGCCATGACGAGTTTTTTAGGATCGCGAAGGGTCGGAAGTTCGGTCGAGTTATGATTCCGGATAATAGTCAAAATCTGTTATACTCACTTCTATTCTTGTGAGTATAACGGCCATGCGCGTTCTAATCCCGATGCACGAAGTACGGTGCACGGTAATGTGTAAGCCGCCTCCGTATTTCAAACATTGTCATCCCGCACGCGATGCGGCGCTCTTGTGCCGCTCCGCAGTTGCGGGACCCCTGATGTCCGTTGTCGACAGCGGTGACCCGCAAACAAGGACAGCCCCATGACAAACGGTTGGGAAGAATCCGCCGCCGCCTGGATTGCCGACCAGGGTGAGGACGGCGATTTCGGGCGCCGCTTCGTGCTCGATCCCGTCATGATCGAACGCGTGAAACGTTTAGCGCCGAAATCCGCGCTCGAGGTCGGCTGCGGTGAGGGGCGCTTTTGCCGGAAGCTGAAAGCATTAGGCATCGACGCGACGGGCCTCGACCCGACGCGCGCCCTCTTGGCCGCAGCGCGCCAGCGCGATGAGCAAGGTGCCTATGTCGACGGCGTCGCGGCGTCGCTTCCCTTCGCCAACGAAACTTTCGACCTCGTGGTCAGCTATCTGTCGCTGATCGATATTCCCGACATCGCGCCCGCCATCGCCGAGATGACACGCGTCTTGAAACCAGGCGGAAAAATACTGGTCGCCAACCTCAACAGCTTCAACACCGCGGGCGCTGAAATCGGCTGGATCAAGGACACCGAAGGCAACAAGCGCCACTTCGCGCTCGACCACTATCTGCAAGAGCGCGAGGCCTGGATCGATTATCGCGGCATCCGCGTCCTCAATCATCACCGTCCCTTGAGCACCTACATGCGCTTGCTTTTGCAACAGGGACTGCGCCTGGACCATTTCGACGAACCCGCCCCCATCCCGGGCGCCCCCGCCGGACGTGCACAAGCTTATACGCGCGCGCCCTGGTTCCTGATCATGGAATGGGCGAAGGCATGACGCGCTGATTTCCTGTTGCTGAGGCCACAGACCGCAATCACCCAATGCACTGTTATCTGCGTGGTCTCAAAGTGCAGCCTCGACATGCTGCATGTCGGCGAGATGCCCGGCTCGCCGGTCGAGCAGTACAGGAGATGCGGGTTCAAACCTCGCCGCTGATAGCAATCTTCGCACACGCCCGAGATGGACCGTACTCACCCCTTCTGCAGCATGTCTCTCAGAGACTTGTCGAATGCATTCATGTCCCTTGGAATGCCGTCCGGCGTCATGAAATAGCCGTTATGGAACAGCCCGGGCGTCCGCGTGATGCCCAGCAGCTTGCCCGCCATCAGGTCCTGCTTCACCGCCGCCCACTTTGCAGGGTCACCGTAGGCCGCCTTCAACGACGCCTCACTGCCTCCCTGGATTTTCGCCAGCTCCAGAATTTTGGCGCGCGTGAGACCGGAATATTGGCCACCGGCCGCATAGACAAAGCCCAGTACATGGAAGGTAAAATTCCAGAAGTGCTCATCCTCGAGACTCAAGCCCGCCACGTGCAGTGCCGGATCAGGTGGATGCGTCGGGAAGTGCCGCCACTCGACACTCACCAAATCCTTGAGATCGTTCACGATCGGCTTCAACACC
>JANOFD010000566.1:0-2334 GCA_031413455.1 Rhodobiaceae bacterium | reverse complement strand
GTCGGAGTGCGTTCCAAATCGTCGGACAAGCGTGGGCAAGTGTGCTTCAAACTCTCGGCTCTCAGCGTATCGACCCGTCCAACAGAGCATTATGCCCCTTAAGGACATTGCTTCCACATACGGCCGCCATCCCAGAAGCTCAATGTTGTCGGCGTCAAAGGTTGACCCGATGACCTTGGCCTGCTCGAGCATGCTTATCGATTGCGCTGTTTGTCCGAGCCAAGCAAACGCGCGACCAAGTATGAAGCGGCCAAACAATTGCACGGGAAGGTGACCCTCCCTATCGGCAAGGTCGATAGATTTTTCGGCATGATTGACGGCCGCTGGCCAGTCGTTCTTGCCCGTACTCAACCACGCATACGCAGCTGCAAGCAGACTTTCCGTCTGCCGGTCACCTGCTTGTCGCGCGAATTCGACGCCTTCCTCAAACAGAGCCTTAGACTCGGCAGAGGCTGCACCCAGCCGGTCCAGCAAGTTGATGAGCTCAGGGTAGATTTCCAACAGCAGCTGCGAGCGTTCGTTCGAAGCGGGCAACGGCAGTAGCAGCTTGCGCGCGGACTCCCAGTTGCGCTGCGATGCCGTCATATCCGAGTTGCGCACCCAACGCGCAGCCCGCACATACCATGTCGCAGCGCGCAACGCCTCGCCGGCTTCGCTCCAGTGATGCGCCAACATGCCTGCCAGCTCGTCGAGGCGGGTGGGTTCGGCAGCCTCGATGGCAAGTGCGGCCGCCTTGTGGCGCGCTTGTCGCGGTGCCGTCAGCTGAGCGTGCAGCGCCACTTCGTGCGTCAGCGGATGCTTGAAGGCATATTCGGCGACAGGATAGATCGCGCGTTCGTGGATGATCTCGGCGGACAAAAGTCCAGCGAGCGCCGAGTCGAGATCGAAGCCTTTCACCGCAATCACGGCTTCGAGCAAGGGCCTTGAGAACTCCTTGCCGATGACGGCGGCGGCGTAGAGTGCGTGCTTCTCGCGCTCGCCCAGGCGGTCAATGCGGGCGGCGAGCAGCGACTGCACGGTGGCCGGAACTTCCAATGCGTCGAGCGGGCGGACGAGTTCGTAGGCGCCGCGCGTGCCGGCGAGGCGGCCGGTCTCAAGCAACGAGAGCACTATCTCTTCGGAGAAGAACGGGTTGCCGCCGGAACGCGCACCGATGAGCGCCGGAAGCTTCGCGACCGAGGGTCCTGAGCCCACCCAGTCGCGCACGAGGTCTGCCAGAGCTTCGGCGCTTAACGGGGTCATCGGCAGTTGCAGCACCCAGGATTTGCGGAGCCAGTCCGCCTGGTATTCGGGGCGGAAGTTGACGAGCATCAGCGTGTGCGTGGCGCTCACGGCTTCGACGATCTGGGCGACGAACAGATCACTGCCCGGATCGATCCAGTGCAGATCGTCGATCAGCAGCACAATGGGCTCTCCTTGCGTGCGCAGCTGGATCAACCGGCGCAGGAAGGCGAACAGGCGGCGCTGCAATACCGCAGGTTCAAGTTGCAGCGCCATGGCCTTTGGATCGCCCACGCCGAGGAATTCGAGCACCAGCGCGCGGTCATCTGCAAAACCGTCGTCGAGGAGGGCAAGTTCGCCGGCGATCTTCTGGCGGGCCTCGCGTGGCCCGTCCTGGTCGGTGATGCCGAAAAGATTGCGCAACAGTTCGAGCAGCGGCAGATAGGGAATCGTTTTACCATGCGCCGGACAGTGCGCTTCATAAACGGCAAGCCCACGCGCGCGGCAAAGCTCGACGAACTCCGCACAGATGCGGCTTTTGCCGACGCCGGGCTCGCCCACCATTGCGGCGACGCGGCCAGTGCCGTTCAGCGACTGGTTCAGCGCCGTTTCGAGCGCCGCCATTTCGTCGCCACGGCCAACGAAACGCGAGAGCCCGCGCGCCCGCGACGAGTCGAGACGCGTGCGCCGCGTGCCGACACCTTCGAGCACGAAAACCTCAATGGGCTCGCGCGCACCCTTGACCTTCATCGGACCAAGCGAGCGGGTGACAAAGTAACCGTCAACCGGCTTCTGCGTGTTCTGCGAGATCGCAATGCCGTCGGCGGGTGCGATACCTTCCATGCGCTGGGCCAGACCCACCGTGTGGCCTTGCGCGGTGTAGTCCATGCGCAGGTCATCACTGATCGAACCCACAACCACTTCGCCCGAGTTCAACCCAATGCGCACCGAAAAATTGATGCCGGAGGACACGCGGAGCTCATCCGCATACTGCCGCGCCCGGTCGCGAAGATGCAGCGCCGCGTAACAAGCGCGCTGGGCGTGGTCTTCGTGCGCGATGGGGGCGCCGAACAGAGCCATGATGCCGTCGCCAGTGAACTTGTCGACAAACCC
>JANOFD010000565.1:0-1927 GCA_031413455.1 Rhodobiaceae bacterium | reverse complement strand
GCGGCTATTGGCAGGCGCTGCACCGTTGTCCGATTAAGTACTAATTCATGAACACCCTTGTGCGTCGCCGCTCGACGGTTTTTTTGACTTGTCTGCAATTCGGGTGCGACGGCGTGACCTTGTTGCGGTGTCCTTCTGGTTATTCCGCTGACCGTCACGGATCGTTTTTGTCAGGTGATAATCGCCGCGCTCTCACATCACACGTCGCGATACGACAGGAACATTATCCTGTCCGCGTGGTGTCGGAACTCGAAAGCGCAGGTACAATTGCTCCAGATACGACCAAAAGGACAGCCATTGCGGTCAACCCAGCTTTGATTTCGGCGGCGATGGGCATGCCCATCATTGAAAAACAAATCACACTCGCGCCGATAACGATAAACACCAAAAACACTGACGCCCACATAATATTTGCCATTGCACCCTCACAAGGGCTCGATAACGCCCCTTGTTGATAGAAACGTGCAGGCAGCACAAAGGTTGCGCGCCGGGGCTAAGGTTTAGGCGCCAGTGCCTGCAGCAAGGCTATCTCGACCTGGTGGCGCGAAAAGGGTTTGGTGAGGATCGGATGGTTGCGATAGGCCGGCGCCACGCCGCCCACGCCGTAACCGGTGGCAAAGACAAACGGGATGCTGCGCCGGATCAGTTCGTCCGCGACCAGATAGACCGGTTCGCCGGCCACGTTGAGATCGAGGATGGCGGCATCGAAGGCTTGTGTTGCAAGCAGGGAAACAGCCTTGCCGATGCGCGAAGCCATCGCCGACGTGCATCCGAAAACCTTGACGATGTCTTCAAGGTCGAGTGCGAGGATCATCTCGTCTTCGACGATCAGGATGTGCCGACCGGCAAGCGGTGAAGGCGAAACCGTTGGATGTTCGCTCATATGGGCATTCCCGTACGCGACGGAGGATTCCGTCGCCGCCCAAAGGACGACATAGTGCTAAGAGTCATAGGGCAGCCTCGCAATCGACACCTACTTCTGCGTGTTCTAACGGCAAATGGAACTTTCGGGGCCGCTCTGCGTTTACTTCGGGAATGCGTTTTACCCAAGCGTCTTGTGTAATGCATCAGATAGAAAGGAGTTACTTCAATGGAAAGTAGAGCGCAAACCAATGTGCTGTTGTTCATTATCGCAGCAGTCCTGGTCGCGGCTGCAGCCTTTTACTACTACGACAACTACTACGAACCGCGCAACGACGGACCTATGGAACAGGCCGGTGAAAAACTCGACAAGGTTATCGACGGTAAATAATTCACACTTCATAGGAGCGAAGCATGCCTCTCATTCAACTTGTCATAACCCTGGTCGTCGTTGGCGTTCTGCTGTGGGCGGTCAACACTTACATACCGATGGACGGCAAGATTAAGCAGATCTTGAACATCGTCGTCGTCATTGCTGTGGTGTTATGGTTGCTGCAAGTCTTCGGCATTTTCAGCGGCTTTGGCGATATGCGCGTCGGTAGCTGAACAAAGCAGCCGGGTAGGTGGATTGCAGAGGTTCTTGCTGTTCAAGAGGTGAACAGCGAGGTGAAAAGCATAAGTGCTTGGCAGAATTGAAGTTTCGGCGACGTTGTTCAGCTTTTCATGCTTTTCACACCGAGGGTGTATGGGGGCTACGCAACTCAGTTTCCGGCTCGAGGAACCAAATACGCTCTGGCGCACTACGTATTGGGTAAGCCAATCGCGGCAGGCGCGGTCGATAACGCACGCGAGGACTCTTTAAGAATGCAACAAGGTGCGAAAGCTGCTCCCGGCACGGATGACGACTTTCGCGCGCGTTTGCTCGAGCTCCTGCCCTATCTTCGCGCGTTTGCACACACATTGTGCCGCAGCCGCGATGGCGCCGACGATCTGGCGCAAGAGTCGCTTGCC
The DNA here is from genome assembly GCA_031413455.1 of Rhodobiaceae bacterium. Taxonomy (GTDB): domain Bacteria; phylum Pseudomonadota; class Alphaproteobacteria; order Micropepsales; family Micropepsaceae; genus SZUA-430. The sequence goes on along the minus strand of JANOFD010000565.1, from coordinate 55 downwards.
AGTGCATGGAAGGCACGCGCTTCGTTCGAGCCGGGGACGAACCTGAAGGCCTGGC
>JANOFD010000564.1:0-6562 GCA_031413455.1 Rhodobiaceae bacterium | reverse complement strand
GCTGATCCCGTTGATGATTTTGAACGCGCTGGCGGGCAAGGCTTTGCCGGTTTACGGGCGCGGGGAAAATGTCCGCGACTGGATCTATGTCGACGATCATGCCGAGGGTTTGATCGAGGTGGCGACGCGCGGGCGTGTGGGCGAGACCTATCTTCTGGGCGGCAATGCGGAACGCCGCAACATCGATGTGGTGCATGAGCTGTGCCGTATCCTGGATCGTCTTGTGCCGGGGGTGCTGCCTTATGAGCGGCTGATTACTTACGTCAGTGACAGGCCCGGTCACGATTTCCGCTATGCCATCGATGCCTCAAAGATCGAGCGCGAGCTGGGCTGGCGGCCGCGCGAGAGCTTTGAGAGCGGGCTTACAAAAACCGTGCGCTGGTATCTGGACAATCAGGACTGGTGGCAGGCGATCCAGTCGGGCGCCTATCGCGGTCAGCGGTTGGGGCTGGGCGCGTCATGACGATTGAGGTGTTCGGTTGCGGTGGTCAGGTCGGGCTGGCGCTGATGCGTGCTGGCGAGCGTCGCGGCGTTGATCTGATTGGTTTTGACCGCGCGGCTGCCGACATCACAGACGCACTCGCCGTGCGCACAGTGTTGGCGAAGGCGAAGGCCCACCTGATCATCAACGCTGCCGCCTACACCGCCGTCGACAAGGCCGAGAGCGATAGCGAACGCGCATTCGCGATCAATCGCGACGGGGTGGCCAATTTGGCTGGCGCCGGTCTGCCGCTGATCCATATCTCGACCGATTATGTTTTCGACGGCACCAAGCGTGGCGCCTATGTCGAAAGCGATCCGGTGGCGCCGCTGGGTGTCTACGGCCGCTCCAAAGCCGAAGGCGAAGTCGCCGCCGCCGTTGCCGTTATCCTGCGTACCGCCTGGGTTTACGGCTTTGAAGGCACTAACTTCGTCAAGACCATGCTGCGCCTGGGGGCGGAGCGCGACGTGTTGCGCGTGGTCGATGATCAGCGCGGCAGTCCCACCTTCGCCGACGATCTGGCCGAGGCGATCCTCTCCATCGCGGCGCGCCCGGTGCCTGGCATTTACCACCTGGCTGGCGCTGGCGAGGCCAGCTGGTTTGAGGTCGCGCAGGCCATCTTCGCTGGGCGGCCCGGCCCGCGCCTTGAAGCCATCTCCACGGGCGACTATCCCACGGCGGCCGCGCGCCCGGCCAATTCAGTGCTGGACTGCAGCAAGGCAAAAGCTATTTTCGGCGTTGAACTGCCACACTGGAATGACGGACTGAACCGCATGCTGCAGCGCAATCCATGAAGGGCATCATCCTCGCCGGAGGGCACGGCACGCGCCTTTATCCGCTGACACTTTCGGTCAGCAAGCAATTGCTGCCGGTGTTTGACAAGCCGATGATTTATTATCCGCTGTCGACGCTGATGCTGGCGGGTATTCGCGACATTCTGATCATTTCGACGCCGCATGATCTGCCGAATTTTCAACGCGTGCTGGGCGACGGCGCCGAGATGGGCCTCAATCTGAGCTATGCGCCCCAGCCCAAACCGGAGGGCCTCGCGCAGGCCTTTATCATCGGCGCTGACCATGTTGGCGGGGATAGCGTGGCGCTGGCGCTTGGCGACAATATTCTTTTCGGCACCGGCCTGCAGAACGCCATGCACCGCGCCGCGGCGCTGCAATCGGGCGGGCTGGTCTTTGGGTATCATGTCCCCGACCCGCAGCGCTACGGCGTGGTGGAGTTCGACGCCTCCGGTCAAGCCACGGCCATTGTCGAAAAACCCGCCGCGCCGAAGTCCAACTGGGCCGTGATCGGGCTTTATTTCTACGACAACAGCGTCATCGACATCGCGCGCAATTTGAAACCTTCGCCGCGCGGTGAGTTGGAGATCACCGACGTCAATGCCATCTACTTGCGGCAAGGCGCACTGGCCGTCGAGCGCCTGAGCCGCGGCTATGCCTGGCTTGATGCTGGTACGCATGACAGCCTGATCCAGGCGGGCGAGTTCGTGCGCACGATCCAGCAGCGCACGGGGCTTTATATCGCCTGTCTGGAAGAAATCGCTTTTGACAAAGGCTGGATGAGTGAGAGCCAACTCGCCGCCCGCGCCGCGGCCCTCGCCAAGTCCGACTACGGCGCCTATCTTTCGCGTGTTCTGAAAGAGCGCGCATGAATATTCCCGACGTCAAGCTCATCACCCCGCGCCGCTTCACCGACAGCCGCGGCTGGTTTGCCGAGACCTGGTCTGCCAAGTCGCTTGCAGTTGCTTTCTGCCAGGACAATCAGTCGCTTTCGATCCATGCCGGCACGATCCGCGGCCTGCATTTCCAGACACCCCCGCACGCCCAGGCCAAGCTCGTCAGCGTTCTTGCGGGCCGCATCTTTGACGTGGCGGTCGACCTGCGCCGGTCATCGCCGACCTTTGGCCAGCATGCCGCCTTTGAGCTTGACGCAGACTCTGGCCGCCAGCTGTTCGTGCCCAAGGGCTTTGCTCATGGGTTCTGTACGCTGGAGCCGAACACGCTTGTGCAGTACAAAGTCGATGCCCCTTACGCACCCGACGCCGACGGCGGTATATACTGGGCCGATGAATCTCTCGGAATCACTTGGCCCGTTGACCCGGCAAATGCCCATCTGTCTGCGAAGGACGCGGCCTTGCCACGGCTCAAGGACATCGCCGTTGCGTTCTAACAAAGGGGCGCCACAGCCTTGAATTGGTTTCAGCGTTCACCGGCTCCCAAAGATGCACCCGACCAGCGGGCGCTGCGCGGCGATGGCGACGCGCTGGCCAGTTCGGCCGTCAACTTCCTGACCAAGACCGGCCTGTTTGATCGCGAATACTATCTGGCTGCTTATCCCGATGTGGCGAAGTCGGGTATGGACCCGCTGCACCACTTCATGCGGGTTGGGATACAGGCGGGGCGTTCATTCACGAGCGTTGAGAATATCGCGCGGTTGTGGCGCCAGGTGCTGACTGAAGCGACGAGCGAGCCGGTGGCGAAAGAGCCCAAAGACGCGGCGCGTTTGCATGCCGTCATCTATGTCATGCGCGGCGGCAATTTCTTTATGCGCGAGATTGCAGGCATTCTGCTCGCGGGCTTTGCAGATGCTGGCGTTGCGGCCTCGATCTGCCACGAGAACGGCGATCCCAATCCCGGCGCCACGCATCACATCGTTATCGCGCCGCAGGAGTTCTTCCTGTTGGGCGAAGGCCGGCGCTTCGGGACGGACGCGTTCATTTCGCGGGCGGTGTTGATCTCGACGGAGCAAATTCAAACGCCGTGGTTTGCACGTTCGCTGGTGTTCATGTTGCGCGCGCGGGCGGTGGCGGAGATCAACGGGCAGAACGCGGAAATCTTTCGCCGCGCTGGCGTGCGGGCCGTCACGGTGCAGCCCGGTTACACGGCGCGCTATGCCGCGTTTGGGCCACAGCAAAATGTCGAAAAGTTTTCCGCGTTTGCAGGTTTGGCGCGGCATGTGCGCGACTTCGATGTTAACTCGCCGAAGCTCGCCGACCGTCCGATCGACTTGTTATTTCTGGGCACCTCCACGAGCCGGCGCGAGAAGCTGCTGGCTGGTTACGCGCCGAAATTCGCGGGGCTGAACACGTTTATTTATTGCCTGAAGACCAACAAACCGATCGAGCAAGGGTCCAATCCCATGGCCGCGCCCGAGGTTACCGCCGCGTTGCTGCAGCGCAGCCGCATTCTGCTCAATCTGCACCGCGACGAATATACGTTCTTCGAGTGGTGGCGCGTGATGCAGGCGTTCTGGCAAAAAACGCTTGTGGTGTCGGAACCCAGCTTTCCGCATCCGGTTTTTCGTGCCGGCGTGCACTATCTTGAGGAGGCGCCGCGCCACATTCCCCATCTCGTCGAGTGGTTGCTCCGCTCGCCGGAAGGACAGGCCAAGGCCGAGGAAGTTCGCGCGCGTGCGTTCCAGGATTTCTGCGCGCGGGCGACAGCGCGAATGGCGGCCCTGACGCTGCTTGAGGCGGGCAACGCACCATGAAGCTCTTTCCTTGCCCCGCGAACATTGTACGCAAGGAGGCGGCGCCGCGCCCTCCGGAGGTTTCGGTCATCGTATCGCTTTACAATTATGGGCGCTATCTGACGGAGTGCCTGGATTCGCTTGCCGCGCAGACGCAGGAAAATCTTGAGCTTATCGTGGTCGACGATGCGTCGGCCGACGCCAGCCTCGCCGTCGCCGAGGCGTGGTTGGACAAGCACGCCGAAGTGTTTTGCGGGCACACGCTGATTTCACACCTCTCCAATATGGGGCTTTCGACCGCGCGCAACACCGCGTTCGCCCACGCCAGCGCCCCTCGCGTGTTCGTGATGGATGCCGACAACATGCTCTACCCACGCGCCATCGCGCGTTGCGGGGAGGCGATGTCGGCCGATGCAGGCTCGGCGGGTGCTTACACGCAGCTTGAGTATTTCGGAGAGCGCACGGGCCTGGGCCAAGCCAATTTCTGGAACCGCGAGCTCTTCAAGCCGCGCAACTATGTCGATGCGATGGCCTTGGTCTCGAAAGCGGCGTGGCGACAAGTCGGCGGCTACGACCAGCTTGTCGTCGATGGCTGCGAGGATTACGATTTTTGGTGCAAATTCGTCGAACATGATTTGCGCTGTACGTTTGTTCCTGAGGTTCTCTGCCGCTACCGGGTGCACGGAAAGTCGATGCTGCACACTCAAACAAACCCAAACATGGCGAGCCTGGTGCTTGATTTGTCGGTGCGCCATCCCTGGCTCGATCTCACACATTTCAGGAATATGCTGTAATGCCGCCGATGCTGCAGTCCGACATTAAATCGCTGCCCTTCCTGCATCGCGGAAAGGTGCGCGATATCTATGCCGTCGGCGACGACAAGTTGCTGGTGATCCAAACCGACCGCTTGTCGGCCTTCGATGTGATCCTCGATGATCCGATCCCGGAGAAGGGCCGCGTGCTGACGGCGATGTCGCTGTTCTGGTTCGACAGGCTCGCGCGCGTCGTGGCCAATCATTTGACCGGCATCGATCCCGCGTCGGTCGTGAGCGCCGCCGAGCGCGCCCAAGTCGTGGGCCGTGCCATGTTGGTGAAAAAGTTGAAGCCGCTGATGATCGAGGCCGTAGTTCGCGGCTATGTTGCGGGCTCGGGTTGGAAAGAATATCAGCAGTCAGGCACGATCTGCGGCATCGATTTGCCCGTCGGCATGGCGCAGGCGCAGAAATTGCCCGAGCCGATTTTCACGCCAGCCACCAAAGCGCCTGCGGGCGCGCATGACGAGAACATCCCATTCGATGAAGCGGTCAAAATCATCGGCGCGGATTACGCCAAGCAAGTGCGCGACGTTTCGCTTCAGCTTTACCGGCAGGCTTCCGACTTCGCCGCCAGCAAAGGCATCATCATCGCCGACACCAAGTTCGAATTCGGCGTTGACGGCGTGGGCAAGCTCTATCTCATCGATGAAATTTTGACGCCGGATTCGTCGCGCTTCTGGCCCATGTCTGGTTATCAGACCGGCATCAGCCCGCCGTCTTTCGACAAGCAATTCCTGCGCGACTGGCTGGAGGCCCAGCCCTGGGACAAAAAAGCGCCGGCACCCAAACTGCCGCCGGATGTGCTGGTCAAGACTTCGGAAAAATACCTGGAGGTGTTGCGCTTATTGACGGGCTGAACTGGCGGCCAAGGCGCGCCATTCTTCGCGGGTCAACTCCCGCAGTCCACCGGGACACCATAACTGGTCGCCACACTTCCTATTTCAAAGCGAAGTTGGAGAGCAGAATTAGGGCTGTTATCATCGGCCCGCTCGCGAATGGAAATGCAAATCGAAACATATCGCTTGCCGACTTGGCGAGCGGTGGAATGACTAAGTAGATGAGCCCGATTAAGAATGGAAACAATTGTAGAGCGAGCATAATGACTGCTGGATATATTGCAGCTTGAGATAATTGGCCGACTAACAGAACGAGTATCGCGGGCACGAGAATTGCCCACCGCGCTGCGTTCATGTGTTTCCCTCTCTCGCGCCGGTTAGGCGTGAGCGCCCATGCGAAACACCAGCTCGCAACCAATCCGAGTGTAATGAGGGTTCCGTGCAGCCAGGTTGGGTCGAGTAACCGTTTACCACCTAACAGGCCATCAACAAATGTGAGGACGCCGAGCGCCCACGGCGTTGCTCTGTACTCAATTGTGTCCGTCAAACCTGCGTACGCCTGCAACGTGTTAGAGATTTGGGGTGCGAGCGGGATTGAAAACGTCTCGGCGACAAACAGTGTCGTTGAAACCGCGCCAACCACGATCAATGGCCCTGTTAGAACTGCAATGATTGGCCGAACGGCATTCTTTTTTGAAGTCTTTCTGGGTTCACCGGTGAAAATCTCCGGTCTAAGTTTGACGACTGCAAGCATTGCGATAACGAGGATGCCTGCCAGAATGCCGCGAGCGAAATCGCGGGGCGCATAGCGCTCGACATCGCTTACAAAGTTGGTCTGGGCTTCTGTGATCGAACCCTCTGCAAAGATGACATTAAATGAGTGACCGAGAAATGAAATGGCGGCTGGTAATAGGGTGCTGATTGCGGCCACTAACGGGAGCAACATCGCC
>JANOFD010000563.1:0-2274 GCA_031413455.1 Rhodobiaceae bacterium | reverse complement strand
GGTGTTGAAGGTACGAAGCAAGACAATGACCGCAATGGGCCGGCGTTCAATACGCAAGACTACGGCGCCGTTGTCGTCGGCGGTTGAGCTGTAAGTAGCGTTGAGTTGAGTAGCGGGCGTCCTTCGGGGCGCCCGTTTTTTATGGTGAGGGCTTGAGGTCGAACTCGACGCGGAAGAAGCGGTTGGCGCGGCGCAGTTCGTAGGCGAACATTTGGCCTGGCACGATTTCGACGGCCCAGACATTGGTGACCGAGCGCTCGAGTTTGTTAGCCAGGAACAGATCCTTCGAGAATTGATCGGCGGGGAATTCCTGCCGCGTCGCGGTGCCCGCAGCGGCCGTGTCGCCGCCGTAGCGCGAGACTTTGTCTTCGCTGCCGTCGTCGTGGGTGTGGACGTGCTTGAGGCGCACACCGTCTTGCGTGCGGGTGATGTGCCAATTGCGCGAGCGGTTGTCGCCGACGGCGAAAGGAATGGCGACGCCATCGGCCGAGCAGGCAACTGCGCCCATGGTGAGCTTTTGCCCGGCCATGTCCTTGTCAGCCGGATCGGTGGTGACTAGGCGGCCGGAGAAAGATTTTCCGCAAAGCTGCTTCAGGCTGGCGATAAAGGTGTCAGCGGGTGCGGTTGTTTTTACGGTTGCGCACGCAACGAGTGCGGTTGATACGGCGAGCAAGATCAATCGGTGCATGAATCAATTCACCTCCAGCGACGACAGCAAAGACAAGTTTGCAGTGTAGTGCTGTTGCGCGACGATTTCTACATCGCCATGGCGATGCGCCGGGTCTCGCCACCATGGACGGTGATACGCTCCATGAAGAAGCCTCCTTCTGTCACTTCGCCTCGCCTGCTTCGCCATACCACCGGCGCCATCACATAGTAGGTGCCATCGGGAAGATTCCTGAAGGCAAACCGGCCTTTGGAATCGCACACGGACGCTTTCAGTGACTTCTCATAGGCTTTGGTTACAGTTGCACCGGGCCGGGCGCGAATGTGATGGGCCTGCTGGGCATCAACAAAACCGGCGCCGGCGTCGCCGTACAACAGTTGAACGCGCTTGCGCGTGTAGCTTGAATCTGGCGCCAGACGAACTGGAAGTGACGCGCAGGTTTTGAGCCTGCCATCGCCGGTTTCCAGCTGGGCTACGCCGGCAATGGCGTTCGCGCCTGCCTTCTTTGACCAGGCGACAGCCACCGGATCGAAGCGCGCACTGGGTGCGGGCGCGGTGGCGCAAGCACTCAGCGTGCTGATCGCCAGGGCGCCCATGAAAAGGCTTGAGTAACGCATGATATGACGGAGCGGAGACATTGGGCTCCGGTCCTGATGTGGCAACGCCCGATGCTTCGAGCGGTTCCAAGATTACAGAAAAGCCATTTGCGCTAACTGCGCCGCTTAGCGTTTTTGTGGCGGTAGTGCCCACTATTATTAGCCGGTGACACGGAACATGGAAAAAGGCTTTCGCGTGCGAATTGTTTTGCGACCTGTGTTACCCAGTCATGATTTCGGGTGCTGGTGTTTCAACTTTTCGCGGATTGAAAGGTGACTTTGAGTTCGGTGCCAGTGGCCTTGGCGTATCTTCGCAAGGTGCTCAAAGAGGGATTGCTGCGGCCGCTTTCCAGTCTGGCCACTGCGGTTTGCGAGGTCTTCATGCGGCGCGCCACATCCTCCTGACGGAGATTTGCCTTGGCGCGCGCGTCGATGAGCGCTTCCGCTATAGCGAATTCGTCGCTTAGTGCGTCGTAGGCCTTTACGTACGCAGGATCCTTGCGCCACTTGGCAAAACTCTTTTCAACCGGTATCGGACGATTGCCAGTTTGTTTCTTTTTCATTTCAACTCCTTGGCGCGGGTTCGTGCGATTTCGAGTGCCGATCGCGGCGTCTTTTGTGTTTTCTTCATGAAGGTGTGCAACACAACAACTCTCTGTCCCGATGCTGTGATGTAAATCGATCGGGCAATTCCGTCCCGTCCCTGCATCCGCATCTCCCACAGTTTATCCTCGAGGTGCTTCACGTAGGGCTCGCGCAGGTGCGACAGGCCCTTAACCGTGATCAGGGAGACGATGCGCTCAAACCGCGCAAGGATGTCTTGAGGCAGAGCCTCCAGTTCATCCCGAGCGGTCTCGTTGACGAATTCCACGGTCCATGACATGGTTGGCTTATATCACATATGATATGGTGTTTGCAACCAAGCGATACAAATAAAGCTACCGCCGCCGTCCCTTGAATGCGTGGGTGCCGGGTCTGCCGCCGGTTGAGCGGGTTTGTTGCTTGCGCGGC
>JANOFD010000562.1:0-5440 GCA_031413455.1 Rhodobiaceae bacterium | reverse complement strand
GCGCAAATGTCTTGGTGCCCTTCAAAATCCCGCCGCCGCAATATCGCCCAGGGGTGATCGTTGCCGCACCAGCCCCGCTGGGTAATGTCAGGCATGGGCCGCTCACCGCAGGTTCCGCCAGCGCATCGAATGGATCGGCGGCCGGGGGCACATTGGCTTGCGCCTCAGTGCATTCCGTCAGCGTCAAACCATCATCGACATCCACACCGCCTGCCGCAAGCACGCATGGCACAGTCACGTCGGCTGAACCCGTCACGATCAACGAGTTATCCGCCAGCGAGTTTGACATGACGTTACAGCCATTGATCAGCGTCAACGCATTGCCGGTAAACGTGACGGCACCCGCCGCTTCGGGCGCAAGTGCCAGGATACAGGCCTCGCCACCACTGGCAAACGACGCAACACCGCGCGCATGCAACGTCACCTCAGTCTGTGAAAACAAACCGCTGAAGAAGCGGTCGGCTGGCATCGTCAACAGAACTTCCACCGACTGCGCATTCTGGTGCGTGCCCGACACCGGCGGGTCATTCACGTCAATCGTACCTTCGCCCGTTTCAAATCCGTGCTCGACGGCTTCATTCAAAGAGACGGTATCGATCTCTGCGGAAGTTCCACCACCACGCTTTGCAACCGCACCGGCATAGGCCGCAACGTCGGCCGCCGTTTGCAATTCGCGTTTCTTGAAATACCAAAACCCTGTTTCAACGCCCAACCCTGCGGCACCCACGATCACGGGCAGCGTCAGTGCGAACATGATGGCCGTGTTGGCCCGTCTGTCGGCAATATACGTCCGCAAGAACTTCAGACTACGCATGATCCGCACCTCGCATACCGTCCCCGATTGTGCCCGGCACATCTTTCGGGAGATTAAATTCACCACGAACGATTTGAATTGGAATTGTCTCAATCCCGCGAACGATTTGAACAAGGCGGGAGAAAGCGCGGGCCATTCTGGTTGACAAACAATTTACCGCGTTCGCACGATCGCGCGTGCGCCACGCCTATCCTGCGGGCGCCTTCATACAGGCGCACTCTCCGATCACATCGGATGGCAGGCCCTCAAACCATAGATCCAAAGCTTCACTGACAATGTCTTGCGTCGGGCGCCGTAACAGCGCCGCCGACAACTTCAGTTTCACGAACCGCGCCCGCTTGAGCCGCAAATTCACATGGAACGACTTTCCGGGATCGTCGCTCGGTTGGCCCACACACGAACCGCAAGGTGTTTCTAAACGCTCTTCATAGACAGGCATCACCTCGTAAAGCGGACGCTTGGAAACGGCGTCAGCTTTGGCTGAACCAGGATGCGCCATCGGCGTCAATCCTTGAATATCCGCCCGCTGCGAGCCGACCCGCATCAGGAGTTGTTCGCCAAATGGCGTCGCCGCGGGTGCCGCTTCACCCTTTCGCGCCAATAGTCCTGCAGTCAACGATGCAAATCTCGACATCAGTTACACCGCCCGGCGGCCAAACGCCGGCACTGGACGGCCAAGGGCATTCAGGTGCCGTGACGCAGGAATTGCTTTCAGTACATCGGACACTTCGTTCGCCGTCGCGCCAATGCGCATCAGCCGCAGCTGAATATATTCCCATAAGGCCGCCACTTCCTCGGCCGACTTGCCTTCGGGCTCAACCTCCATCACCGTGCGCCCGTCGATCATCGAGGCCGCAAAATCTGTCCGGTTGTGAATGGTGGTCGGCGCCACGGTCCCATGCTGCGACAGGGCCACCGCCGCTTCCATCGTAATACGCGCCCGTGCCGTTGCCGCGTTCAGCACAAAGATCATCGGCTTTTTCCGCGCCTGGCAAATGTCGATTGTCGGACCGACGGCGCGCAGATCGTGCGGGCTTGGACGCGTCGGCAACACAACAAGATCGGCAAAGCTCACGACTTCGGAAATGGCCTTGGTCACCGCGGGCGGCGTGTCGATGACAATCAGTTTGAACCCTTGCGCGCGCGCCTCGTCCAGATCGTGCACCAGATTTGTAAACACGGAATGGATGAAGGCCGGCGAGTCGGACTCACGGCAATTCCACCACTTGGCCAGGCTTCCCTGCGGATCGGTGTCAATCAACGCCACCGGCCCGGCACCGGAAAGCTCGGCCTGCACGCCAATATGGCCCGCCAAAGTCGTCTTTCCCGACCCGCCTTTTTGCGAGGCAAAGACAATCACGTGCATAGTCTGCGGCATGCGAGGAACACTCCCGTTCAATGCACACGCTACGCCAAGCAAATTGCATTCAAATTAAGTGAATACTGCAACTTTGAATCAAAAAACGCGGCGCTCTCTCACTTTTCCGCCGAAACCACACCACAGGCAATGCGTCCGCCGCCACCACCCAGGGGCTTGGGCTGATCGGAGAAATTATCGCCACCTTCGTGGATCACGAAGGCGCGTCCCCGCAAATCGTTCAGCGACAGATGCAAAGCGTGCATCATTTCGAAAGCGTTGCCTTCGGTGTTGACTTTAAGCACGGGCAGATCACCCCGGTGACCATTGCCCATAGGCCCCGAGTGCTTGCCCGTGGCCCGCGGATCGAAATGCGCCCCCGCGCCAATCCCGGCCTGCATCTTGCCGTCCTTCATCCCCGCACCGCAGTTCGCGTTTTCATGCAAATGAAATCCGTGTGCACCAGGCGGCAACGACCCCAGCGCCGGCTCGATCCGCAATCCGCCTCGCGAATCCATCAGCATCAGCGTTCCGATGTCGTCACCCGTGCCCTTCGCGGTGATCGCAAACATCTTCACGGTGACACGCGAGGGGCTGCGCCCACCGCCGCCACGCTCGTCAACCAGATCAATCGAGCACGCTGCAATCAGGGGAAGGATCATGGCCGAGATCAGGAACAGTTTGTGCATGGAAGGGTCCTCAAGTTTTCAAGTGACGTTGCGCAAATGTCGAATAGTCCGCCCCTCCAGCCAGTTCAAGCCCCTGTGTCTGCCCCCGCTTGCGGGGGAAGTGGCTGCGCCGCGTTAGCGGCTGCAGACGATGGGGGGAAGTGGCGCGGTGGAGACAAACCCCCATCCCCTGCAGCAGCAAGGGCTGCGCAGGGACTTCCCCCGCAAGCGGAGGAAGATGAAAGACCGCTTTACGGCGACGCCGACACCGCCGTCACGCTCTCCCACTTTCCCGCCATCACCGCCAGCATCACACCCGCTGTTTCATTGACCGCATCCGCAAGCTCGGCGCGGATCGTACCTTCGCGGATACGATTGGTCCAAAGTTCTGGCCGGTTCTTCAATTGGCGAAACCAGTACTTCAGAGTCTTCGATGCCCGCTCGTGGTTGGCTTTCGAGAAATCGACGATCAGCGGATCGCGCCCTTCGTCGCCCGCACCCACCGCCGAAGGCCACGTGATCAGCAACGGCCCGGTCAATTCCACAACACCGGCCTTCAACGCCAGTTTCCGCGCCAGCGCATGATAGTACCAGGCAAGCAAATTTCCGCAGTTGCGCTGTGTGAACGCTTCCGTAATCTCATAAGCGCCACGCGTTGCCACGATCGGCCAATAGGTGGCCAGCACGTCGCTGCGCGCGCCTGCTTCTCCCGGTGACAGGAAATCGAGTGTCGCCAAAAGCGTCTCGCAAAACTCCTTCTGAACTTTCTGCTCACTTTCCGTGACGGCCGCTTTCGGCAGCAACACAAATCCCAATGCCCTGCGCGCATCAATGGTCGTTTTCGAATATTGGAAATAGCTGATCACCTTGCTGCCGCTGAGACCGTTCGTCACCGGAAATGCTGGAAGGTCTTCAGGCCGGGGCTCACCACCAGGCCCCGCCGCAGGTGGCATGTCCGATGGCGGTGGCGGCAGCGGATCAACCATCGGCGGACCGCTGCCTCCAGCAGGCTCGTTGGTTTCTACAGGAGGCGGCGCTCCCTGGCCTGCACCCGCTGGCGGCGCGCTGACCTGTTGCTCGGGCGCAGAACCATTCGGCATGAATGTAAAGGTGCCCAGCACCAGCCCCGCGAGCACAACCGCCCCGGCAATTATAACCGTTCGCTGCATGTCGAACCTCTCTCGCTTGTGGTTTAATCCGGCTCGGACGATTTCTGGCGGTGCTTGATCCGCGTGGCCACGCCATTGAACACGGCCAGGAAAAAGACAAACAGCAACGCAATGCCCGCAGCGCTCAGCGTCTCAAGATACCAGGTCGCGACAATTGTTGCAGGAATGGCTCCCGCAGTTGCCAAACTGTGTTTCACTGCAAAATCTGTTGGGCTTGCCATCGCGCTACCTTTGCCAGCCGTTCCGGAGAATCACTCCTGGAATGATGAGGGCGCAAACGATTCGGCGCAATGCACCGTGCACTGCCTTCCCCCAAGTCCGGTAACGAATGCTTAAGGATTGCGCCGCCGCTTAACCGGCCCTTAGCCAAAGCAGGCTAGAGTTGCTCAGGCCTGACTTCAGCCAAGAGCAACTGGAAATGAAAAAAACAATAAGCGGCATCTTCCAAACGATGACGACCCGCACGAAACCCGACGCCAAGAACTGGCTCGCCGGGCAGTTCGAAAAAACCCCACATCCCATGGCCGACAATGCCATTGCCGCCTGGACCGAATTCATGGGCCGCGAATCCGCCGAGCTGTGGCTGGACGCCCGCCGCGAGCACACACAGCGTTAACGTCCCAAAGGGAGTACTCCATTAGGACGGAATTCCTGCACGTGGAACTGGCATGCCTATCACCCGCTAACTCCTTGAATTGCAACGCTGCGTCTTCAAATCAACACCCCCAGATTATCTTCCTATTTGCGACGTTTTAATCATTGACCGGCTGAGAACCGCTGCTACAGAAGCCCCCAACTGGGTAGGCGCTGCCCCCCCCGCAGCGTCCAGTTCAAATGGGGTTTTCCATGAAACTAAAACTAACATTGCTCGGCACCGTCGCGGCGCTATCAATCATCTCCGCCTCGCAGTCGAACGCACACAATCAAGGTTGGTACATCGGCCTCGAAGGCGGCGCGAATTGGATCGGCGACACGGATTTTACATATGATGATTCGTGGAACACAACTTTCTCAACCATGGACTTCGACACCGGTTGGGCTGCATTAGGCACCATCGGTTATGGCTTCGAACGCAACTGGCGCGTCGAATTCGAAGTGGGCTATCGCGACAATGACACGGACCCATACTTTGCTGGCAAGCAGCCATGGCTGGTAATGGAAGAGGCGCAGCTTGCTGCCGTTGTACCGCAACTTCAATTGCGCAATGGCAACCTGACTGAATGGTCCTTCATGGCCAACGTCATTTACGACGTTCCGCTTTCGGAACGCCTCGACCTCAACATTGGCGTCGGCGCTGGCGCCGACTTCGCCGAATTCGAAGACAATCGCGGCTTCAGCGGCGACGACTGGAACTTTGCCTATCAGGGCATCGTCGGCCTGACCTATGCGATTTCCAATCGCCTGGATATGACGCTGACCTACCGCTACCTCA
>JANOFD010000561.1:0-3284 GCA_031413455.1 Rhodobiaceae bacterium | reverse complement strand
CATCCCTGGCATTGCCGGCCAGTTGCGTGCAGCGCGCGACGTCGGCGTACTGGGTGTCGACTTCCTGCTGCGTTCGTTTGAGGTCGGTGATGTCCATGAGCACCAGCACCGCGCCGTCTATTTTCTTGTCAATCGTAACGTAAGGCCGCGCTCTCAGGGAATACCAACGGCCCTCTTTGTCGAACGCTTCGCGCTCCTGTTCACGCATGGTGTCGATGACATCGCGAATGAGCCCCTCCAGATGGAAGGGCGTATCTTGCCTCGTCAATCGCGCCTCACCGGCAGCGGCGAGCGGGTCGGAAACGAAGAGATTGTGGCGCATCGCGCTCAAAGACAATCCCACGTCGCCGGCCAGAAGGTTGAACTGCTTTTCGGCCTGCGCGCTGAAGCGGCGAATCCTGAGATCGTGTCCGAGCAGCAGAATGGCGAGTTTGGTCGACGTCTCGAGATTTATGGTATCGTTGTTCAGGCGGAAAAGTTCGCTGTTTCGATTGGTCATTTCCTCGTTGACCGTCGTCAACTCCTCGTTCGCCGACTCAAGTTCTTCCTTCGAAGTTTCAAGTTCTTCGTTGAGGCTCTGCAGTTCTTCGTTGGCGGCCTCGTATTGCTCCTGGATGGACTGAAGATATTCACGCGTCTCGGAAAGCTCGCGCTCCAGCTCCGCAATACGGTGAGAGTCGGTTTTCTTGGCTGCCGCCCGACCGCCCACTTTTGCGGTCTCTGGCTCGCGCCACACAATACGTGGTGCTTTGTCAGCGTTGATAAACAGGACCAAAAAACAGGGATCGCGCAAGTTCTTGAGCGGAACGACTTCCAGGTTCACGTTCTGAATTTTGCCGCCCAATTTGAACTGAACATTTTCCTTCCGTGCCGTCTGGTTTTCTTTCTTCGCCTTGTTGATCACGGCGCGAAGCGGCATCAACAATCCTTCTCGCGCCATCTTCAGCAAATCGAAACTCGCCTTGCCGGTCGGCGGCTCAAGATAGGGGCTTGTCACGCCCCGGAATTGCAAAATTTGCAACTCGGCATTGATCAGCACGCCTGGAGGGGCGAACAGATTGACAGTGATACGGTCGGCCTCGCGCTCCGCGCTCAGTTCCGTACGGAATCCTGTCGGCTCTGCCTTTGCCTTAGCCGACGTCGATGGAGCAACCACACGCTGCGCCTCGTCGACTGCGGGATGCCCGCCCCACTCCATGCGCGCCCGCTGCGGAGCGGGGGATCCGCCCGTATCCTTCCTCGAATAGATTTTTTGCTTGCGGTCCACAGTTTCGAACAAATCGGCAAAGTGACCGGGTGATTCCGATGCGCCCAGAAACAGGAATCCGTCAGGCTTCAACGCATAGTGAAAAATCGGGAACACCTTCTTCTGCGAGCCTGCGTCGAGATAGATCAGAAGATTGCGGCAACTGATCAGGTCCAACCTCGAAAACGGCGGTTGGCTAACAAGATTCTGGCGCGCGAAAATGACCATTTCGCGGATCGCCTTGCTCACGCGGTAGCCGCCGGCTTCTTCGACGAAAAACCGTTTCAGCCTTGCCGGTGCGATATCCTGCACGAGAGCCTTGGCGTAAAAACCCTGACGGGCCTTTGCCAACACCGCTTCGTTGAGGTCCGTGGCGAATATCTCAAGTTTGCGTGGTTGGGCGGTCTTGTCCGTCGCTTCCAGGTAGGTCATGGCAATGGAATACGCCTCTTGGCCGGTCGAACACCCTGGCACCCAAACGCGCAACGCTTCGCCACCGTTGTGTTGGAGGAGCGCAGGAAAGACCTTGTTTTTGAGGACGTCGAACGCTTCGGGGTTGCGGAAAAAAGATGTAACGCTGATGAGCACGTCAGAGAAAAGCGCTTCCAGTTCCTTGGCGTTGCCCCGAAGCGCCTTGGCATAGGCTTGCAGCGTTTCTTCCTTGTTCAGGACCATACGCCGCAATATGCGACGCTGGATGGTTGAGGATTTGTAGCGCGAAAAATCTACGCCGCAATGGTTGCGCAGCAGAGTGACAATGCTTTTGAAGCCGTCATCTTCGGGCTTGTCGGGGGGCTTAGCCTCCTCTTCGTTTTGCAGCGGGATGTCGTGATAAGACTCACCCGCCACGTAGGGATGCTTCGCAATACGGGCAAGCTCGTTTGCGATTTTTTCAGGGTTGAGTACAAAATCAACGCAGCCCGCGGCGATCGCGCTTGCCGGCATCGAATCGTATTTGGCCGATGAATCCTGCGCGAACGTGATTCCGCCTTCGGCCTTGATTGCCTCTAGCCCCAGGGTGCCATCCGATCCCGTACCCGAAAGTATGATGCCAATGGCTTGCTGGTGCTGGTCCTCGGCCAACGCCTCGAAAAAGGAATCGATGGAGCGTGCTTTGCCGGCAGTCCCGCGCGGCTGAAGTTTCAAAATGCCGTCCGAGACGCCAAGGGCAGCGTTAGGCGGGATGACGTAAAAATGGTTGGCTTGAACCCGCAAATTATTCGTGACTTCGCGCACCGGCATCGAAGTCGCCCGGCCGAGTATCTGCGTGAGAACGCTTTCATGCTGCGGGTCAAGGTGCTGCACCAGCACGAACGCCAGCCCGGTGTCGGGCTGAAGGTTCTTGAGCAATGCGGTGACAGCTTCCAGCCCACCCGCCGAAGCGCCGATGGCAACAATCGTTATTTTTTTCGCGCCGACAGGGCGGGACTTCGACATATCGCTATTGTATCCCCGGATAAGGCTATGAACCAAGTATCCTTTTTATGCACGAGCCGCCAGCGTCTTGAAAGGTGTGGAACAATCCGCCAAAGTTAATCCTCAAACGAACCCCGCGTTTTCCCCCATCCCCTGCAGCAGCAAGAGCTGCGCAGGTACTTCCCCCGCAAGCGGAGGAAGACACCAGAGTCTCTCATCTCCCCCCGCTTGGCGGGGGGAGTACCTGCGCCGCACTTGCGGCTGCAGGGGAGGGGGCTTGCTCACTCACGTGCGAGCAGCGTTGAGCCTATCAACAAAATTGTCAGCGTAACCGCTTCGACGACCATCGGCTCTACCAGTGCCGGTTCGTAGCCGGACAGAGACATGGAGGCGGCACGCGCTGCGAGTGCGAGGCTGGTGAAAACGATAGGCGGCAACAAGAACCGGCGATCGCCGCGCAGGGCGGCGGCGAGCATGAAAATGCCTGCACCGGCAAACAGGCTGCCAAGGTCGGCCCGTATGGTGGCAATGCCAAGACTGCCGATGGGCGCAACACCCAGCTGAGCGGCGACTTTGACCGGATCCAAAAAGATGCTGACGGCAACAAGCACTGCAAGCCCGC
>JANOFD010000560.1:0-3302 GCA_031413455.1 Rhodobiaceae bacterium | reverse complement strand
AAAGTGCTACCCCGAGCGTTTAACGGGCGCAAGCTGAGGCCAGAACTTTTCACGAGACATCTTGCTAAAGTTCACGCCAAGGCTCTACTTCTCAGCCATGTTCAATCCAGCCATCCTGCACGACCGGGCCATCATAGAAGTCTCCGGCCCTGAAGCCCGCCCGTTCCTGCAAGGCCTCGTGACCAACGATGTCACACGCGTCAGCGCGCTCGCCGCAGTCTATACCGCACTCCTGACCCCACAGGGAAAAATCATCTACGATTTTCTGATAACTGATGCGCCCGATGGAGTAAGGCTGGACTGTCACAAAGACCATGAAGCTGATCTCATCGCCCGGCTGAAGAAATACCGTCTCCGCGCCAAAGTGGCAATCACTGACACCTCGGCTGGACTGGTGGTCGTCGCACTGCCATCACTGGCGCATTCCGCCGTCGCCGACCCAAGGCTTGCTGCTCTCGGTTACCGGGCAATCATTCCAACCGCCGAACTCGAAACCTGGACCCAGTCTGGCGGAATAGTCCTTGGCGATGATACGAGCTATCACGAAGCGCGGATCAAACTTGGTGTGCCCGGTGCCAGGTTCGACATTCCGCCCGAAACCTGTTTCCCGCTCGACTGCAACTTTGAAGAACTCCACGGTGTAGACTTCAACAAAGGCTGCTACGTCGGGCAAGAACTGACATCGCGCATGAAACATCGCGCGTCCGCACGCCGCCGGATGTTGCCCGTGTCTGCATCGACCGGTTTGCCACCGGCCGGAACACCTTTGAAAAGTGGCGCCATCGAGATCGGGGAAATGCGTGGATCAGTCCGCAACAACGGCCTCGCCCTTATCCGACTTGATCGACTGGCCTCGACAACCGAAGTGACCATCGACGGCGTCCTCATCCACATTGGCCGCCCAGCCTATCCACTGGCACTAACGAGAGCCGAACCGGAATGAAAACCAAACAACGCTGCACCTGGCCCGGCGAAGATCCATTCTACGTCGCCTACCACGACGACGAATGGGGCGTCCCCGAATACGACGACCGCGCACTCTACGAAAAGCTGGTGCTTGATGGCTTTCAGGCGGGCCTCAGCTGGATCACGATCCTGCGCAAACGCGAAAACTTCCGTCGCGCCTTCGACAACTTCGCGCCCGAAAAAATCGCCCGCTACACCGAACCAAAAATCGTCAAGCTCCTGCAAAACGAAGGCATCATCCGCCATCGCGGCAAGATCGAAGGCGCCGTTAAAAGCGCCCGCGCCTATCTCGACATCATGGACAAAGAGCCCAATGGGTTCTCGGGTTTCCTTTGGAACTTCGTCGACGGCAAGCCGGTCCAAAACGGCAAGCCGGTCCAAAACGGCCACGAAACAATGAAGCACGTCCCCGCCTTCACACCAATGAGCGAGGCCCTGTCAAAGGATCTGAAAAAACGCGGCTTCACCTTCTGCGGCCCCACAATCGTCTACGCCTTCGCCCAGGCCGTCGGCATGGTCAACGACCACATGACCACCTGCTTCCGCCACAACGAATGCGCAAAACTTGCGATGCAGCGCTAAGCCTGCATCCGTTCGTAATCACCCTCTCCCGCGATAAGGCGCGACGCCTTGCTCCGGCACCCACAGCCCGCTTGGCAACTTTCCCGTCTGCCAGAACACGTCAATCGGCATGCCGCCGCGCGGATACCAATAACCGCCGATGCGCAACCACTTGGGCGCAATCGCCGCTACCACGCGCTTGCCGATCGAAAGCGTGCAGTCCTCATGAAAGCCCGCATGATTGCGGAAGCTGCCCAAAAACAACTTCAACGACTTCGACTCGACGATCCATTTTCCGGGCGCATAGTCGATCACCAGATGCGCGAAGTCGGGCTGCCCCGTCACAGGGCACAGCGTCGTAAATTCCGGCGCCGCAAAGCGCACCAGATAATCCGTATCGCGATGCGGATTGGCGACCCGCTCGAGCGCTGCCACGTCAGGCGACGCCGGCAGTTTCGAATTCTGACCGAGCTGACTGAGTCCCTTATCCGTCGCCATCATGTCCTCCGATAGGTGCAGGCTTCGCCAAGTGAATCGCGGCGCACCGTGACGGCCACGAGTTCCGGCAATGCTTCCCTCAACGCGTCGAAGATGAACCGTGCAATCCGTTCCAGCGTCGGCGTCTCAAGCCCCTTAATCTCGTTCAACACGTGATGATCGAGGCGTTCGCGCAGTTCACCGATCGCGCGTTCCACCTCTGCGAAATCGCGCACCCACCCATGCGCGGCATCGGCCGTACCTTCAAGCGTCAGCACCGTTACAAACGAATGCCCGTGCATCCGCGCATTCGGATGACCTTGAGGCGCCGTCGGCAAAAAATGCGCCGCATCAAAACGGAATTCTTTGGTGATCGATAGCGTCACGGTATCCCAATCCACTTATGTGTCTGCACGCTCAGGCGCCAACGCGGATGCTCCATACAATAGCGCGAGGCTTCGCGCATATTCTGTGTCGTCCGCTCGCCCCACATGGGTTGCAGCAAATAATGCTCAAACGCCAGCCCCAGAAAGCGCTCCGGCTCGCCACCCGCTTGCGGATAGACCAGCTTCAATTCGTTGCCGCACTTTTGAACCAATTCCGACCCAACCTTCGGACTGACGCAGATCCAGTCGATCCCCGCAGGCGCTGCGATTGTGCCGTTGGTTTCAACCGCAATCTCAAAATCACACGCGTGCAACGCCTCGATCAGAGCCACATCAAGCTGCAACAACGGCTCGCCGCCCGTGAACACCACATAGCGTTTGCCCTCGGCATCACTTGGCCATTGCGCCGCTACTGCCCGCGCCAGCGCGGCGGCACCGGCGAACTTGCCACCACCCGCGCCATCAGTGCCCACAAATTCCGTATCGCAGAATTTGCACACGGCCTCGGCGCGATCTTCTTCGCGTCCCGACCACAAATTGCACCCTGCAAACCGGCAGAACACAGCCGCTCGTCCGGCCCGCATACCCTCGCCTTGCAGCGTATAGAAAATCTCTTTGACGGCATAAGTCATCGCTGGCCCGCTTTGTAGCGCGCCCAGCCGTTGGCGCGCAAATCACAGGCCGGGCAATCGCCACAACCGTAACCCCAGTCATGCCGCTTTGACCTGTCCCCGCGATAGCAGGAGTGCGTTTCTTCAACCATCAGATCAACCAACGCCGTCCCGCCCAACGCCTCCGCCATCGCCCAAATCTGAGCTTTGTCGAGCCACATCAACGGCGTCTCAATCACGAACCGCGTATCGAAACCCAGATTGAGCGCCACCTGCGTAGCCTTCAACGTGTCGTCGCGGC
>JANOFD010000559.1:0-1166 GCA_031413455.1 Rhodobiaceae bacterium | reverse complement strand
ACCCTGGCGATTTTGAGCCTGGTCTCGTCGGGGGATCATTTGCTGGTGACGGACTCGGTTTATGGACCCACGCGAAACTTCTGCGACAAAACCCTTGCGCGCTTTGGCGTGACCACAAGTTACTTCGACCCTTACACCTGTGCCGGTGTCGAAAAGTTGTTCCGTCCGAATACGCGTGCCATTTTTACCGAGAGTCCGGGATCGCTCACGTTCGAAGTTCAGGATATTCCAGCGATCACGAAATCGGCCCAGGCCCGCAACATTCCCGTCATCCTGGACAACACATGGGCCACGCCTTTGTTCTTTGATGCCATGGGCCACGGCGCCGATCTGTCGGTGATCGCGGCCACGAAATACATTGTCGGCCATTCCGACGCGATGCTGGGCACCGTCACGGCGAATGCCAAATACCTGAAGCAACTGCGCGACACGCATGGCAATCTGGGCCTGTGCGTTGGCCCTGACGATATCTATCTGGGCCAGCGCGGTCTGCGCACTCTGGCCGTGCGGCTGAAACAGCATCAGCAAACTGCGTTGCAGCTGGCGGAGTGGCTGCGTGCGCGCCCAGAGGTCGAGCGCGTGCTGCACCCTGCCCTGCCTGGCGATCCCGGCCACACGATTTGGAAGCGTGACTTCAAGGGTGCTTCGGGTCTGTTTGCCATCGAACTGAACCCCTGCTCGAAAGCAGCGGTCGCCGCCATGCTCGACCACATGGAACTCTTCGGCATGGGGTGGAGCTGGGGCGGCTATGAAAGCCTGATTGTCCCCGGCAACCCACACCGCACGGCAACGAAATTTGAACATCAAGGGCCCCTCATCCGTATTCATGCCGGACTGGAGGCTGCAGAAGACTTGATCGCCGACCTTGACGCGGGGCTCGAACGATTGAACAAAGCGGCATGACCCAGCAGTCGACGAGTGAATTTGTTGCTACCGTCAAGTTCGATGCCAACGGCCTGGTCGTTGCTGTCGCGCAGGACGCCAATGATGGCCGCGTGCTGATGGTGGCCTGGATGAACCGCGATGCCCTTACGCGGACGCTGACCACACGCGACGTCACTTATTGGTCGCGGTCGCGGGCCGAGCTTTGGCGCAAGGGCGAGACTTCCGGGCACACCCAGCGGCTGGTTGAGGCATGGGTGGATTGCGACGGCGACACGTTGCTG
>JANOFD010000558.1:0-5346 GCA_031413455.1 Rhodobiaceae bacterium | reverse complement strand
TCGCGGACGTGGTGCGCGAGCGCGTTCGCCTGCCGGTTGGAGTCGGCGCTGGCGATGATGAAGCTGTCGCAAAAGGTGGCACAGGCCGCGATGGGCGGGACGGGCGCGATGCGTCGGGGCCCAAACAGCCGGTCAATACCGCTTATGCCGCGCCGCTGGCGGTCAGCGAGGACACCTGTATGGGTTCCAGTTCGATCGGTGGCCAGGGGTTCAGTTTTGGTTTGTCGATCGGAACCACCTGGACGGATGAAAACTGTCAACGGCTGAAGAATTCCCGTCAGTTGCAGGCGCTGGGCTATGCGCGTGCGTCGGTGGCGCTGATTTGTACCGATGAAACTGTGAAGGCCGCGATGATCGCAGCAGGGACACCTTGCCCATCGGCGGAGGACAGAAGGACGTCAAGCTATGTGGCACCGGCGCCAGTGGTCCGGCGAATGGCGCAAGTTGAGACGCCGGTGGTAGAGCCTGCAGTCCAGCAGTGGACTGTGTCCATGGCGCCTATTCCCGATCCGGTGCGTCACCAGCGGCGCGCCAAGACCAAGCGCCACGAGGCTATGCCGCCGAAGTAAATCAGGGACGGTTTAGAAGCTGGAGAAAGTCCCCCATCCCCTGCAGCCCGCCTTCGCCAAGGGGCTTCGGCGGGCGCAGGGACTTCCCCCGCAAGCGGAGGAAGACACCAGATTTTCTGCCTGCCCCCGCTTGCGGGGAAGTGGCGCGCGGCTCTTACTGTTCGGTGATTTCCTTGCCGGCTCTGGTGGGGGCGTTGAAGGCGCAGATGTCGAGATTGTGTGATGGGCGCTTGTAGAATTCGGGCGCGGGATTGCGGCGCTGGGCTTTGTAGTCCTTGAAGGAATTTGACATGGTGTCCATGACTTGAATGCGGGGACGGTCAGCTTCCAGCAGGTCGGCGGCCATTTGCACGCGGATGATCGGATCGCGTTTTTCAGCGTCCTGGATGACGCCGCTTTCGACTTTGGGGTCGCCACGATTGAGCTTCTGAATAAATTGCATGCCCTCCAGCACGCGGCCAAATGCGGTCAGGTTTCGATCGAGCCTTCGCGGGGCGTGGCCGATGGGGATGTAGAATTCCGTGCCGCCGGTGTCAGGGTCGTTGTCGCGGGCCATGGCGAGGGTGCCTGGGCAATGCAGCACCCACATACGCTTTTCTTTGGGACTGCGGCCGGTGGGAAATCCGTCGACGTGGCCAACTTGGCCGGCGAAAAGGTCGGGTGAGCCCAGGGGTGAAAATTTGATGTCGTTACCGGTGCTGCGATCAAACTCGGCTTTGATTGCGGGCCATTCGGCTGATTTTTTGTCATCGCCTTCGCCGATGCCACCCTGGGCGACAAAGCCGTCAATCACGCGGTAAAAGCTTTGGCCGTCGTAGAATTTCGAGCGGACCAAAGCACGAAAGCGTTCGGCATGACGGGGTGCAAATTGCGGCGCGAGTTCAATGAGGATGCGGCCATGGCTGACATCCATGATCACCAAATTCTCAGGGTCGATATCGCGCCATTCGCTGGCGCTTGGCTGGCTGACGGTCAAAGCAGCCAAAAGTGCTGAAATATACAAGGTTTTCATGCGCATGGTGTCCCTCTCATTGCCAGTATACGAGGTCTTGCGGGCCTGCCAAAGTGGCTTTCGAGTGCGGAGTGGGAAATTATGGGGCGGGGTGTTCCGTAACGCAAAGCGGGTTAAATCGCGGCAATGGGCGTCCAATGACCTACTTTAGGTCGTAGCCGGGCTGAAAATGCTATCTCGCGGACCTTTCCGAACCGGCACACCATTGATTACAATGTGGCTTACCTGAGTCGGGGAAGGGAGCATCTATGAGAGTTTCACGAGTAGCGTTGTTAATTGCAGTAGCCACGTTGGCTGCGGGGCCTGTGTCGGCGGCCAAGAAGAAGTCGGCTGAGCCGCCCTGTGTCAAAGGCAAGGTGCTGACGGCTTTCCAGATGCGCATGTTGCAGTCGGAACTGGTGCTGGGCGCTTTGTCTTGTAAGCTGACACCGCGGTACAACGACTTCGTTATTGCCTACCGGCCTGATCTGATGATGGCGCACCGGTCGTTGATGGGGTTTTTCGGACGGGAGTCCCGGCTTGAGGACTACAAGTCGCGGATCACCAACGAAGTGTCGGGGCGCAGCATCAAGAATATTACGGAATTCTGCCTGAACTCGACCTCGCTCTACGACAAATTGCTGGGACCGGAAAAAGTGAAGCTGGCTGACTTCGTCATCAGCGAGCCGTCGGCGAACATGCATGGACAGAACGTCTGTGGCATGCCGTCAGTGATCACCGCATTTTCCGGTGGCAAGCCGGTGCCGTTGCCACGCAGCAAGCCGGACGCGCCGGCGGGCAGTGTCGCGGCATCGACCGTTGTGACGCCGCAAGCCAAGCCTGAAGTCGCGCAAGCTCAGCAATAGTATTTGTGACGTTCAATGCGAAGGGGTGAGCCGTGGCTCACCCCATTTTCGTTAGTTCAACTCGATTTCCGCACGGCGGTTGCGCGGTTCTTTTTCGCGGTCGGCGGTTTGCACTTCCAGCCGCGTTTCGCCCTTGCCTGATGTGGAGATGCCTTGAGCTGGAATGCCTTCGTTGACGAGCGCTCTCGTGACGTTTTCGGCGCGGCGCTGGGAAAGCTGCTCGTTATAAGCACTCGAGCCTGCGGTATCGGTATGACCGGTGACGAGGATCGAGACGTATCCGTCATGCATCGCGGTTGCAGCGGCGTCCTTGATGACGGCCATCGCAGAGTCGCTGAGGTTCGATTTGTTGAAGCCGAAATAGACGATGTATTGTTTGGGCATCGCCGCCGCTTCCACCGGAGGCGGTGGCTCGGTCATGACGACGGGGCTTGGGGCCATGACGGCGTCATCACGTTCGAGATCGAAGCGCAATCCGACAGTGACCGTGTGGTTTTCGTTTTCCATATTGATCGGACCGGCCAGGGTGCGGAACTGTGGTTCGTCGGAAATCATGAAGCGGTAGGAGAGGACAAAGTCCAAACGGTCGGTGAGCTGATGTGAAAGCTGGAAGATGGCTTGAGCCGCAAGAACGTAGTCGTCGTCTTCGATAAAGCCGGCGCGATCAACGTCAACGAAATTTCCGCCGAGACCTAAGCCCACCGAAAGCGCCGTTGACCGGCTCAACTCGATGTCGTGAATGACGTTGAACATCTGGGTGAATTGCGTGACGTCGCCTAAATTCACGCCGACGCACGGTCCGGCGCCAACTCTGATGCAATCGATGTCGCTGGCGCGCGATCCGAATTCAAGCTCAAGGCGCCAATTGTTTTCCCAGCGGTAGCCGACCTCGGCCAGGATGGCCAGTCCGGAGTCAAACTTCCATTCGTCGTTGGCCAAGGCCGGAACATCGACGGTGGCCGTGTCCATCCAGGTGGAGCCCGCTTCGATGCCGATGTACCAGCCTTGTGGCCGGTGTCCGGCTTCGGCATTGGTCGATAGCGTATAAACAGACAGCGCCATAGCTGAGGCGAGCAGCGTATTCTTCAACATGAGACAACCCCCTGACTACGGAGGGGGCGCCCGGTTTTTGTGTGCTGCCCCCAGCCAAATTTATGGCCGAATCAGTGGGCATTTGAGTGATCGCGTCAATACTAAGTGTGACGTAACCTTAAATTGGAAATCCAAGTGTGGTGCGAAAGCAATGAACGGCCCACGCGGGCCGTTCATTTTTTTCTGCGGTCTACTTATAGTTGAAATAGTCTAGTTAACGTCGATGGTCGCGCGGCGATTTTGTGGCTCCTTCACATTATCGGTCGTCTGCACGAGAAGTTCGTTTTCACCTCTGCCGGTGGTATTGATGCCGGCAGCTGAAACGCCTTGACGCACCATTTCGGCTTTCACGGCATTCGACCTGCGCATCGACAGGCGCTGGTTGAACTCACCTCCGCCGACGGTGTCGGTGTGCCCGGTGATTATGACGGTCGCCGAGCCATCTTCTTTTGCAGCGATGACTGCTTCGGCGATCACGCGAAGTGCGGCCGTTGTCAGGTGGTATTTATTGAAGCCGAAAAAGACGATGAACTGGCGTGAGGGACCAGACGTTTCGGCCACGGGTGGCTGAGACAGTGGCGGTGCTACGTCTGACATGGTTTGCGGTGATGCAAGTGCATAGCGCAGCCCGAAGGTGACAGTGTGTTTTTGAAAGTCATCGCCGTCGAGGGTTGGTCCGCCTTGGGCCGCGAAGCTGAACTCAGGCTGATGGGCTCGGAAGTAACGGTAATTGATAAAGGCCGACGTGCGTTGGCCGATGGCGTAGTTGAGGCCGGCTATGCCTTGATAGGCGAAAGTCCACTCGTCATCGCTGCGGCCGTTCAGGCTGAGATCGGCAAAGTCGCCACCGGCGCCGACGCCCAACGACAGGCCCAGCCTATCGCCCAGGCGGATATCGTAGAGGGCGTTGACCATGAACGATCCCTCCCAGAGATCGCCGGTCGAGCTCTGGAGAACGCCATCGCTTGTGATTGCGTCAATATTGTTGCTGCGATAGCCGACTTCGAATTCTGTTCGCCAGTTGCCTTCGAAGGCATAGCCAACGCTGGCGAGCACAGCCCATCCCGTGTCGAAGCTGGCGTTCCCTTGGTTGTTTACGTTGACCACGTGGTCCCAGTCGGCAACCCAGTTGGCGCCGCCTTCCATACTCAAATACCAGCCGTTGAAGTTTGCAGCGCTGGCTGCCCCGTTAAAGGCCACTGCGGTTACAGCGCCCAGCAATACTGTTCTCAACGTCATACGACACCCCATTTCTTTGTTTTTCCGGTGCAGGTCCTGACGTGTGATCCGGCCTGCCCAGTTGTTAGCGTGGGTGCATGCGTTAACCGGTGAAGTCAAACACAAGGATTCGTATGTGCGGAAAGGGGCAGAATTCCTAATAAATCGTAAACAAAAAGGGCGGAGGTGAATCCGCCCTTCGACTCTTGGTTGTTACGAAATGCGCTGATTCGCAGGCGAATCATGCGAATCAGAGAATGCGTTCCTATTTGAGATCTATGGTCGCGCGCCTGTTTTGCGGTTCTTTTACTCCGTCACCGGTTTGCACCATGAGTTCGGTTTCGCCTCTACCGCTGGCCGTGATTTTCTCGTCGGCAATGCCAAGATTGACAAGGGCGGATCTGACGGAAGACGAGCGCCGCTCGGACAGGGACTGGTTGTATTCGTTCGAACCCGAACTGTCGGTGTGGCCGACGATGACGATCGAGACTGAACCAATTTGCTTGGCGGTTGCGGCTGCGTCTTCGATAACTCGCTGGGCTTCGGCGCTGATGTTGGTTTTGTTGAAGCCGAAGAAGATGATGAACTGCTTGGGCTGCGGCGGCGGAGG
>JANOFD010000557.1:0-2342 GCA_031413455.1 Rhodobiaceae bacterium | reverse complement strand
GGCCATGACGGGCATTCTGGGTGCTGCGCGACACAATTACGACCAGTTGGTATGACCGGTTCAAAATAAGAAAAGGCCGGGAGCGCTCCCGGCCTTTGTCCATTCTGTTGCTGGTGGTGGCCAGCTTCAGAAGGGGAATAGAATATCGATGACCTGCTGGCCGTAGCGCGGCTGTTGCACGTCGGAGATCTGGCCGCGCCCGCCGTAGGAGATGCGGGCCTCGGCGATTTGGGTGTGCTTGACTTCGTTGAGAAAGCTGATGTCTTCGGGGCGGACAATTCCCGACACCGACAGGTCGCGCAGTTCAAAGTTGATGCGCACTTCCTGATGACCTTCGATGACGAGATTTCCGTTCGGCAGAATTTGCGTGACGACGGCGGCGACTGTGAGTTCCACTTTTTCCTTGCGGTTCACGGTTCCTTGACCGGTCGAAGACGAATCCGCGCCCAAGTCGATGGCGGCCTCGGGGCTGTAACCGTTGGGCAGCAACTTGCCCAGCGTGTTCTCAAAGCCCAGCAAATTGTTCACGCTTGCGCCTTCTTCGGATTTGCGGCTGCGTGTCGACTGGTTGGAAACTTCGGCCTTGTCTGCAATGTCGATCATCACGGTCAAGATATCGCCGATCTTGGCGGCGCGTTGATCCTTGAAGAACGAGCGCGACCCGGCCGCCCAGAGCGAATTGGGCTGACGCGCCACCGCTTCCTGGCGGGGCATCGGCATGGTGATAACGCGGTCGCCGTTGCGGTCACGCGGGTCGACGATGGGCGTCAAGGCTGGGGCTTGGCCGACGGCGTTGATACGGTCGACCGTGGAGCATGCGCCGAGCGTCAGGGCTAGGAGCGTGAGGGCAATTCTGGGTGAGCAATGCATGATTTGGTTCTTTCGGGTAATCAATTTGCGGAAGCAATGGTGGCGCCATGTGCGCTAACAGTTGCGGCACCGGGGCCTGTGGCGCGCGCCTCGATTGTGCGGCGCGAGCTGGGGTTGAGAACGGATACCGTATCGCCTTTGGCGGCGTTATTGAGCGCCTGACCTTGCGTGGTCAATTGAATTCCAGGGAGCAAGAAGGTGACCGTGACGGCATCGCCCTTCTTGATGGAAACAGGTTTGGCGACGTCGTAGGTGAAAAGCGGCGTTCGGGCGCGCACGAAGCGGCGCGCGGCTTGTCCGGAGAGGCCTTGCGCTGAGGTGATCAGTGACGGGCTGACGTTGCCAGCCGGGAACTCCAGGGTCGTGAGATCTGCGTCGGCGATGGTTTCGCCCAGCGCGATGTCGCGGGCAAATGTGGGAACATCGATGACGGCATGGGCGCTGCCGGACAGCTCGATGTAGTCATCTGCACCCTGGCCGCTGTTGTAGTTGAGCGTTGCTTCGAAGCTCTGGCGCGCGGCGTTGTAGGTGAGGGCTGCAATTTGCCAGCGGTTTTGTGCGGCGTCCGGCAAGTCCAGCCGGTAGGCGGGGTCGGCGAGGACGACCTTGTAGTGGCCGGAGGTTGGGATGCGCGTGGCAATCGCTTCGGCGATGCGCGACTGAACGGTATCGGCGGCGACCACGGTTCCGGCGAGGGCCGATCCGTTGAGCAGGGCTGCTGCTGCAAGTGAAAGCAAAAGGCGCATGGTTCAGGTCCTTGTGGGTATTAAGAGCGTGACAGACGGGCTGTCATTTGCAGCATTTCGTCGGACACCGTAATGACTTTAGAATTCATTTCGTAGGCCCGCTGAGCGGTAATCAGCGAGGTGATTTCCTGCACGGCGTTGACATTGGAGAGTTCGAGGTAGCCCTGCCTGACCGCACCGAAACCGGTCGAACCCGGTGTTCCGGTTTGCGCGGCCCCGGAGGCAGCGGTGGCCAGGAATAAATTCGACCCTTGGGCGTCGAGGCCTGCTTCATTGGCGAACGCCGCCAGATCAAGCTGGCCGACATTTGTGTCGCTCGTTTGGCCGGCGAGCCGCGCAAGAACCTGACCCTGCGGGTTGACGGTGACCAGTACTGTCCCATCAGGAATGGTGATGCCAGGCTCGACGGCATAGCCGTCGGCGGTTACCAATTCTCCGCTGGCGTTGAGTGCAAAGGCGCCCGAGCGGGTGTAGGCGGTTTCACCGGTTGGCATGCGCACCCGGAAGAAGCCGCGGCCTTCGACTGCCAGATCGTAAGGGTTTTCGGTTGGCTGGACATTGCCCTGACCCATAATGCGGTAGACGGAGGCGGTACGAACACCAGAGCCGACCTGGATACCGGTTGGGATCAATGTGTTTTGATCCGACGAGCTGACACCCATGCGTTCAAGCGTCTGATACAGCATGTCCTGAAATTCGGCACGCTGGCGCTTGAAGCCTGTGGTG
>JANOFD010000556.1:0-2215 GCA_031413455.1 Rhodobiaceae bacterium | reverse complement strand
GAGCGATTTATTGTCGAAGAATTCGGGGGGCAGTTCGTCTTCGCCGAAATAACGGCGCAGGAAATCATTGAACGGGCCATTGCCCTCCGGGGCCTCCGGCATTTCGGCGCCCGGCCCAACCGGGCGCTTTGCCATCTGGGTAGTGCTGATGTTCACCACCGCCGGGGCGCTGCTTTCCACGAGCGGCGTGAAGTCCGGCAGCGCACGCACCAGCGGTGCGGCCGGAACGGGAATGGCCAGTACCAGCGCCCACAGGCCGAACAGCATGGCAACGGAGGTACGCCGATAACCTGTTCTCACGGCCCAGACCTCACCGATTCGCCAATCATGTCCACCGTCAGTGCGGGCGCCTCCCCAACGACAGTGACCTGATGGCCATCGACGATCTTACCGAAGGCGTGTGCCGCGCCCATGTGGGTCAAGCCGGAGAGCGCATTGGACTTGACTTCATCGCCAGCCTTCTCGACAAACACCGAGACCACGGCGAGACCATCGGAGTACACCAGGTGCTCGACCGGCTGTTCGCGCGCCGGCAGCATGCGCATCATACGCGCACTGAGCGTGAAGCCGGCCGGCAGACGCGCGGCCATCCACTGACCGGTGGATGGCGCCGGTGTCTCGCTGTGTGCGCGCTGCCAGACGATTCCCTTGGTCGGGTATTGCGGCTTGAGTTCGGATTCGGGTATGGGTCTGCCGATGGACACCTGCGTGAACATGTACTGCTCGATCACCTCACCGCGCTCATCCAGCAGGCTGGCCTTGAGCAGCAGGCCGCTCGCCTCGTCCACCCACAGCAGGTAGCCATAGCGATAGGCGTCGTGCGGCTTGATGCGCACCGAGACCGCCTTGCGCCCGGCCACGCGCCCTTCCTTGCCGGCGCGAATCATATAACTGCCCTTCAGCAGTGCAAGCGAGTCGGGCAGGAGTGCCGGGAAGTTGCGGTTGTCGGCGCGGCGGTGCTCGATCAGCACCGCGTTCTCGTCCGGAAGGTAACAGCGCACCTCGCTGTCGGTACGGATGATTTCGCGTGGCGCGCCATTCAACGACACCAGTCGCTCGCGCGCACCGCCCGCACCGGCCTTATGAACGATGCGCAGGCTTTCCAGCTGATCGCCGTGCTGATAGACGAAAGTGCCTTCATAATCGAGACTGCGTCCGGCCTGATGCATGCGCGCAAACAACGCCTGCACATCGGCGGCCTGCGCCAACGGGGCCGCAAGGCCCAGCAGAACCGCAAGGGTAAAACGGTGGAAGAAAAATCCGGTCATTCCGCGTTCGAGTTGTCCGTGGCGGCGCTATCGCGACCGATTACGCGCACATACGACAGCATGCCGTTCATGCCCGCCGCCGGCGTGAACTCGCCATGTTGCACCAGGTACGGGTTAAGGGCGCTCTGCTGCGCGGGTGGCGTCTGGCGCGCATCCGCCACGGTGCTCTTGCCGGTGGCATGGCGGGCGATGGGAACGGCGGAAGGTGATACAAGCGGCGGGAGATTCAAAATGGCGACGGTGGCGACTGAAGCGGCGATGGCGAGGCCGGCGGTAAATTTCAGCACGCTTCGGTGCGCCTCGACATCCGCCGTATCGGCGCCATCAAGGAACGCGACGATGTGGTCGGCAGCCAGACGCGCGTCAAGGTTGTTAAAAACAAGGTCGCCCCGCCGTTCCGCCAGGTCGAGTTCGATATTATGTACGGCTCCGGCATTTCAAAAGTCGGCGAACTGGTCGATTTGGGCTCCAAGGCCGGCATCATTGAAAAGTCCGGCTCGTGGTTCTCCTACGAGAACCAGCGCATCGGGCAGGGTAGGGAGAACGCGAAAGTATTCTTGACCGAGAACCCGGAAATGGCCGCTAAAATTGAGGCCGCTGTTCGCGCCAATGCGGGCCTGCTCAGCAACGCGCTCGCAACCACGCCCGACAAAGACGAAGACGGCGAAGACTAGAAACTACCGTTTCTCTCCACCCCTTCAAAGGCCCCCCAGCGAAAGTGGAGAGATCGGCCCGAGCCTCAATGCCCCCTCCGAGGCTCGGGCCACCGCTCTTTTCTGGACAGGTGCATGCTTGCCCGACTACACCCTACACTCCGCATTTCCGCGATTTGTAGGCTGACCCATGACTGCCCTTAGCGATATTCGCTCGACGTTCCTGAACTACTTCGCCAAGCACGGCCACGAGATCGTGCCGTCGTCGCCACTTGTGCCGCGCAACGACCCGAC
>JANOFD010000555.1:0-6025 GCA_031413455.1 Rhodobiaceae bacterium | reverse complement strand
GCTTGTGCCGAACATGTTTCATCAAAACTTATCCGACTTCCCTTTCTTTGTGGCGTCGCCGCTCGACGTCTGGCTCGGACTGGACGGTCCAATCGATGCGCGACGCGCCCACAACATCATCAATGCCTATTCGATCGCTTTTTTTGATCGCCATCTCAAAGGCGGGACGGCGCAAACGCTGCTGCAAGGACCGGCGCCGCGATTCCCCGACGTGCTATTTGAAACGCGCCGCACTCATTGAACTTGATCCCTTCCATAGTGGTGCCGCTTCGCGATGTGCTTTGTAATGGGCTGCTGAAGGCCCGGGTGCGGGAACGGGTGGCGGCAAACAACCGCCGACGGTAGGCCGCTGTGAGACGGCGCGAAAAACTCTGTTCAGCCGAAGATTAGGTTAGAGGGCTTTGACTCACGCAGTGCGCCAGGGCAGCGTCGCGGAACGCATTGGGGTCGGACACCAAAGAACCAGTTGCTCAAGAGGTCTCGGCTATTCGGTGTCCGACCCTGTTTTTATGGAAATGACGCTACGCTTGGAGAACGCAAGGGCGTTCCCCACATTTCCACAGCGCCGACATCAACAAGATGATTTTATGATGCTATAACACTGCTGTCCGGCAATTAGCTGAAGTGATTCAGTTGCTTATCATCGGCGGGGTCTACGCTCGTGAATACGGGGACATGATACATATTCCCCGCCAGCTGCCCGCTCTTTGGACGCGGGAGAAAGAGTAAAAATACGGCGACAGGAACCCGTCCCCGTAGTTTACGTTAATTCCACATGCGCACCGCTGTGCAGCCGACGCTATTGGTATAGGCTGAGTGATAGGCTCAGCTTCCGCAGCCGCTGCCTCCACCACAGCCGCTGCCGCCATCGCCGCTGCCTCCGCCGTTTTGATCGTTGTTCGCGGCCCCGCCGCCGGCAGCACCTGATACGCCGTTGCTTCCTTTTTTGTCTTTGCGACTATGGCCTTGCACGGTTCCGGCAATAATCGCGACGAGCGCTGCGAACACCGCGATGAGGACCCAGACAACAGTGTCGTCCAGTCCTTGGCCAGTTGAATTTCCACTCGAAGCCGCCATCGCAAGTGCGGCGGTTCCGAAGAGTGTAACGAATCCGGCAGATAACGCGGCAAGGAAATTTAGCCTTGGGATCACAAGGTAGTCCCGCGTATCGACCCATTTCTGACTTCGCGCACTGGCAAAGCGCCGCTCGGCCGCAGGCCAGAACGCAGATGGCGGTTTGCATCCAAACTCACGGGAGTAAAGCGCAAGCGTGTGTTCATACTGCTGACGGTAGCGCAATTCTTCCTTTGCCCCGCCCATTGTCGGGCCATGGTGCAACGGCGCGAGCAATAGCTGCGAGCAGAGCTCATCCCAATAACTGCGCGTGAACGTCAGATGCAGGTGCCAGACCTGATCAACGATGTCAGATGGCGTGACCTGCATGCGGCTGATGCAAGCCAAGTATAGAAACCGGCGGTACTCGGCGATCGCACTCAGAGCAAATCGTTTCGACCAATTGTTCTCGCGGGCGAGGCGATCGGAAAACGTAAATACTGCGGCTTGATCGTCGGGTGAGAATTTCTCAAGCTTGGTCCACAATGCGGAGTTTGTGAGCATTCTCGTCTTTCTCCCGTTGGTTATCAGCACCTTCAGAGATAGGAAGCGTTTGTGACAGTAACATGACCGTGTTTCATGGATGAATTCAGCCGCGCCACGCTGAAGCTCGCGGGAAGCTCTGTTCAAATGGGACGTAGGGTAAGTCGCCGCAATGTAACAATCGGGGTCGGAGCGCAATTGCCGGATGCGAGCATCGAACAAATCCTCTGCGACCGCAATTCTTACCAGTTCGTGGTGGTACCACTCCAGCCAAGGTGCTTGCAACATTTCCGGCGAAGATGGCTATGGATTTGGTGTCTGATCTCAATTCCTAGGGGCTGCACCCGGGTGGGTCCCGTGTCTGCGAAGCGGCACAAGGGTGCCGCATCGCGCACGAGATGACCACTAATGTTGAATTGGCGATGTGTGCATGCGGTAGCTGATTGCGGGGGAGGTGGTTGACATGGGCAGGGTTGTTCTTTATATGTGCTAGACGGTGCTTGACATTGTAAAAAAAACTGGCGCGGCCTTGGGGTTGGGGTGTGCCTCGTGAGCCCGCGCGAAAAATTATTGTGGATGAGCGTCCGGAATTGCGTCTTCGAGGCTGTGAGAGTGACGCGAATTTCGGGTGCTGAGTGGTGTTTGTTCTGATGGCGGTGAAATTGTGTACGCATTCAAGCGCTTGAGGGCTGAACAGGACAGCGTGAACAGTGTTCTGAGACAGTGTCTCTTGTCCTGTTTGTTCGGAAATTCGTCGCTGAAGTCTGCGGTTTTTGGCGGGAAACAGGACAGGCGGTTGGGGTTTGAGGTCAAATGGCCTTGGCAATGCGCTCCATGGCCTCGGACAGGCGCTCGGGTGACTGTGCAAAGCACAAACGGATGAAGCGGTCGTTGGCCTTGTCGGTGCGGGGTCCGAAGGCGATGCCGGGGGCGACGCCGACTTTGGTGTCCTCGAGCAGACGCTTGGCGAAGGTGACGCTGTCGGTCATGCCTTCGACGGCGATGAAGCCGTAAAAGGCGCCCTCGGGCTTGGACCAGCTCATGCGGTTTTGGCGGGCGATGAATTTTTCGACGATGTCGCGGCCCTGGCGGCAGCGTTCAACCATCGTGGCGACGAAGGCATCGCCTTTGGTGATGGCTTCGAGTGCGCCGTACTGGGCGAATACTGTGGCCCCTGAATTGTTGTAGGCGGCAAGCTCGACCATCTGGTTGCCGATGCTTGGCGGGTGCAGGACCCAGCCGACGCGCCAGCCCGTCATGGCCCACGCCTTGGAGAAGCTGTTGATGATGAAGACGTTGTCTTCGGGCTCAGTGATGGCGGTGAAGCTGGGGGCCGGGGTGTCGTAGACGAGGGGCGTGTAGACTTCGTCGGAAATTATGGCGATGCCGGTTTTGCGAGCGAAATCAAGGATTGCATGCTGTTCGCGTTTGCTCATGATCCAGCCGGTGGGATTGCTGGGTGAAGCTACGAAGATGGCTTTGGTGCGGGCGTCAGTGCTGGCGAACAGGCGCTGGAGGTCAAGCGACCAGGGCTCGCCATTGGTGCCGCCGTCCAGGCGCACAAAGCGTGGCTCACAGCCCAAGCCGCTGACGGCCTGGAAGATGTTGGGCCACATCGGCGAGACGATGATGATGTTGTCGCCGGGTTGGCACAGGCACTGCAGGGTAATGTTGATGGCGAGCATCGCCGAGCCCGGTACGGTGACGCGATCCATCTCGATGGTTTTGCCGGACTGGCGCGAGGTCCAGGTGGCGATGGCTTGACGCAGCTCCGGTAGGCCGCGCACGAAAGTGTAAAAGGTCTTGCCCTCGTCGAGGGCCGTTTTGGCAGCGTCGCGGATAAAGGCCGGGGTGACGACGTCGCTCTCGCCGAACCAGAGCGGGATGATGTCCGGGCGGCCGAGGCCCAAAGAGGAAACTTCTCCGATGCCGTTCGGAAGAAGGCCAAGGATTTCGGGGCGGATAGGGGTGGGCCTGGTTTTGGGCATTTTTGTCGCGCATGTGAGAGGTCAGACCCTAGGTTGCCGCCCTTGCATGGTGTGACGCAACCCCCTACAAGCCTCGACCATTCCACACGCGGGCTTTGGCTGCCCGGCCGTCATATGACGGGCCGCCTTCCGGTGCTGGGTCCCCTTGGTTTGGGGACTTGGTGTTAGTCCGCGGAGGCTCAACCGGTTAAGGAGACACAGGCCACATGGCACTGCCTGATTATTCTATGCGTCAGCTGTTAGAAGCAGGCGTTCACTTCGGCCACCAAACTCATCGGTGGAACCCGCGTATGTCCCAGTATCTTTATGGGTCGCGCAACAAGATTCACATTATCGATCTGACGCAGACGGTGCCGTTGTTGCACCAGGCGCTGAAGACGATCCGTGATGTGGTGGCCCAAGGCGGGCGGGTGCTGTTTGTCGGCACCAAGCGCCAGGCCTCCGATCCGATTGCGGACTCGGCCAAACGCTGTGCGCAGTATTATGTGAACCATCGCTGGCTGGGCGGCACGCTGACGAACTGGCAGACGATTTCGCATTCGATCAAGCGCTTGCGTTCGATCGACGAAATCCTGAATGCTGGCGCCGTTGGCTTGACCAAACGCGAAGCCTTGAACTTGCAGCGCGACAAGGACAAGCTTGAGCGCGCGCTTGGCGGCATCAAGGAAATGGGCGGCGTTCCCGACCTGCTGTTTGTGATCGACACGAACAAGGAAGCGATCGCCATACAAGAGGCCAACAAGCTTGGTATTCCGGTTGTCGCGATCGTCGACTCGAATTCCAACCCGAACGGCGTGTCGTTCCCTATTCCCGGCAATGACGATGCGTCGCGCGCCATTGCGCTTTACTGCGATTTGATTGCGCGTGCGGTCATTGATGGTTTGTCGGCTTTTCAAGGTGGTTCTGGGGTTGATATCGGGGCGTCGGACGACGTTCCAGTCCAGGAACTTCCCGCCGAGCAACCGGTGGCGCATTAACTAATACGGCCCGCGCGTTGATAGCGCGCGGCCAACTCAAACACCTAGGAGCACTCCATGGCTGACATTACAGCCGCGATGGTCAAGGACCTGCGCGAAAAGACAGGTGCAGGCATGATGGACTGCAAGTCTGCCCTCAGCGAAAATAGCGGGGACATGGAAGCGGCGGTCGATTGGCTACGCAAGAAAGGCTTGTCGAAGGCGGCCAAGAAAGCAGGGCGCATCGCCGCCGAAGGTCTCATCGGCGTTGCCGCACGCGCAAGTCGTGGCGCCGTCGTCGAGGTCAACTCCGAAACTGATTTTGTCGCTCGCAACGAGCAGTTTCAAGGGTTCGCGGCCGCAGTTGCGACGTTGGCTTTGGAGGCCGGGGGCGATGTGGCGAAGCTTGCGAAAATGCCGTTCCCTGGCACCAGCTTGGACGTTGATGGTCAGCTCAAGCATCTGGTGGCCACAATCGGTGAGAACATGACGTTGCGCCGGACGGCGTCGTTCGACGTTGCGCCGGGTGTGGTTGCCACATACGTTCACAATCAAGCGGCGCCAAACTTGGGCAGGATCGGCGTTCTTGTGTCGCTGAAGTCATCTGGCAATGCAGAGCTGCTTGCTGCTCTGGGCCGGAAAATAGCGATGCATATCGCGTCCACAAATCCGCTGGCCTTGAAAGCCGAGCAGATTGATTCGGCGACGATCGAGCGGGAGAAGGCTATTTTCGCCGATCAAGCCCGCGCATCGGGCAAGCCCGAAAACATTATCGCCAAAATGGCTGAAGGCCGGTTGCGCAAGTTCTATGAGGAAGTTGTCTTGCTCCAGCAGGCTTTCATCATGGATCCTGAGAAAACTGTCGAAGCGTTCGTCAAGGCCTCCGAAAAAGAGATTGGCGTGCCGATTTCCGTCGAAGGCTTTGTCCGCTATGCTCTTGGCGAGGGCATCGAGAAAGAGGAAACTGACTTCGCCGCCGAAGTCGCCGCCGCAGCGAAGAGCTGAGGAAACCTAAGAGGGCCGCAGTCGATGACATCAACGCCAATCTACCGCCGGGTGCTGCTGAAGATATCCGGTGAGGCGTTGATGGGCTCGGGCAGCTACGGCATCGATCTGGCAACGGTTGACCGTATTGCCGGCGAAATCAAAGAAGCGAAAGCCATTGGAACCCAGGTGTGCGCGGTCATCGGTGGCGGAAACATCTTCCGCGGCATGCAGGCCGCGGCGTCGGGAATGGAACGCGCGACGGCGGACTATATGGGCATGCTGGGAACGATCATGAATGCGCTCGCGATGCAAAATGCTCTTGAGAAAATTGGTGTATTCACGCGTGTGCAGTCTGCAATCCCTATGACGACGGTCTGCGAGCCTTACATCCGGCGTCGTGCGATGCGACATATGGAGAAGGGCAGGGTGGTAATTTTTGCGGCCGGAACTGGCAACCCGTTCTTCACAACCGACACGGCGGCGGCGTTGCGCGCTTCG
>JANOFD010000554.1:0-5815 GCA_031413455.1 Rhodobiaceae bacterium | reverse complement strand
CATGGTTTCGTAACCGGCGGGGTCTTGGTGGGTGAGGACTTCGGCTTCGGGGAAGGCTTGCTGGATCGCTGCTTCGACTTCGTCGGAGATGTGGTGGGCTTCGATCAAGGTCATCTGGGCGGGCAATTCGAGGTGCATTTGAATGAACGAGCGGTGGCCGGCGCGCCGCGTGCGAAGGTCGTGCAGGCTGACTACGGCTTTGTGCTGGGCCACGATGTCCTTGATGCGCTGGCGATCGGCGTCGTCGAATTCCCGATCCATGAGTTCGTCGTAGGAGCCGCGCAGAATATTGAAAGCGCCCCATCCTATGGTTGCGGCGATGGCCAAGCCGATGAGCGGGTCAGCAAGCGTCCAGCCCCACAATCCGGCAAGAACAAAAGCTGCAACGACGCCAAGATTTGTGGCGATGTCGGTGACGTAGTGCAGTTGATCGGCGCCGATGGCGAGCGAGCGCGTGCGGGCGATGACGTATCGCTGAAAAACGACGAGGGCAATGGTGAGGACGAGCGAGATGCCCATGACGAAGAGGCCGGTCCCGGAATGCTCCACGGCCTGAGGCGTGATGAGACGTTCCAGCGATTGAAACAAAATGAATACTGCTGATCCGCCGATGAAGGCCGCCTGCCCCAGACCCGCCAGCGCTTCGGCCTTGCCGTGGCCGAAGCGATGTTCTTCGTCGGCAGGGGTCAAGGCATGGCGGACGGCGATGAGGTTCAAGCCGGAGGCGACCAAATCCAAAGTCGAGTCGACGAGGGACGCCAGCATGGCGACCGAGCCCGTCGCGATCCAGGCCCAGATTTTGACGGCGATCAGGATCGCCGCGACCGAGACTGCTGCATAGGTAGCCAAGTGCTTCAGGCGTTCTGCATCCCTGGCGGAAGTGGCTCTGCGGAGTGCGTCGGTGCCGCTCACGGAAAAAGCCGCTCGTTGCGCCACGGATCATTGAGCCCGTCGCGGCGGTAGACGAGGCGATCGTGGAGACGGAAGGGCCGGTCGCGCCAGAACTCGATTTCCAGCGGCACGAGGCGAAAACCCGACCAGTGTGCCGGACGCGGGACTTTGCTCAGGGCATATTTTACGGCGAAAATGGCGACTTCTTTCTCGAGCTCAAAGCGCCCTTTGAGCGGGCGTGACTGGCGCGAGGCCCAGGCACCGATCTGGCTGTCCTTGGGGCGCGAGGCAAAATAGGCTTCGGCTTCGGCGGTGGTGACCTGATGAACGGTGCCGCGGACGCGAACCTGCCGGCGAATCGATTTCCAATGGAAGCAGAGCGCCGCCTTTTGCGCGCTCAACAATTCGACGCCTTTGGCACTTTCGAAGTTGGTGTAAAAGACAAAGCCCGCAGGATCGACGCCCTTTAGTAGTACCATGCGCACGTTGGGCATGCCGTTGGCATCGACTGTCGCCAGGGCCATGGCGTTTGGGTCATTAGGTTCCTTTGTACCTGCAAGCGACAGCCATTCGCTGAATTGCGCGAATGGATCGTCGCCTGCAGCCATTTCGGACGAGCCGTCCCCTAACTTCTTGTCATCTTGCATGCGATTGGCGCTGCGCTGTGGCGGGTTGGTCAAGTATATAGAGGACTTGCGTTGCGGCGCGCAGGGTTTGTTCGCCGCAGGTTTGCCAATGCTATTGAGAGCTGATTGCAAGTCCATGAGTTCCAAATTGCGCCAAATCCTTGTGCTGGCTTGCGCCATTCTGGTTAGCGGGTGCGCGACGAATATTATGGCCGAAAAGGCGTCGCGTTTTGATCAGGGCGTTGCAGCCTATGACGCGGGTGACTATCCCACGGCCTATCGAATCTGGGAGGGGCTGGCGCGGGAAAACGATCTGGCGGCGATGCGCAATGTGGCGCAACTCCTGCGACAGGGCAAAGGCGTTGCGAAAGATACCAAACAGGCTTTCAAGCTTTACCAGGAAGCCGCCGACAAAGGCCTCGTCACCGCGATGGCTAATGTCGGGGACATGTACATGGCTGGTGAAGGGGTTGAGAAAAACCTTGAAGCGGCAGCGGCCTGGTATGCACGTGCGGCGACGGCCGGGCTGTCGTTGGCACAGTGGAAGCTTGCGGATATGTACGAAAACGGCGTGGGCGTTCAAAAAGATCCCGCCCGTTCACGCGCGCTACTGGAGCGCGCTGCGCGCAACGGCTATACGCCCGCGCAAGCCAAACTGAAAGCGATGGGCGTTACTTTGAGCGAAAGCGGTGAAGTGGTTGTGCCGCCAGCCGCTGCCCAGCCCGCGAATTCCAACGCCGCTTACCAGGGCGGCGGACAATCCAATTTCTTTGACCGGTTGGTAGGTGGCGGAACGCCTGCGGTCGCTCCTGCAAATCCTGGCCCTGCGCGGATGGCACCAGGTGATCCGATTTCACCCGATGTGGTTTCCAAGATGCAACAGGCTGACCTCACCGCCGTATATGCGGGTGTTGCCGCTTATTCCTCAGGCGACAAAAAAAATGCACTCAATATTTGGCATAGCGCTGCGGCACGCGGCGTCGCCGAGGCACAACTTCGAGTTGGTCTCCTGTTTGAACGCGGTGAAGGAGCGCCTCTTGATGCGATTGAGGCCTATCGCTGGCTTAGGCACGCGGCCGCGCAAGGGCATGCGCAAGCCATTACCGAGCTCGCGCGGGTTTCCGCCAAACTTGCCCCGGCGGAGCGGGCAATAGCGGAATCCATGGTGCGTGAGCCGGTAGCGAAGGCCAAGAAGCCCAATTAACCTATTGAAGTTGTTTGAATTTGCCTAACCGGTGCGCTCCGTAGTATGCGTAGGTGCGGGCGGCGTTTATTTCGTGAGATCGTCAACGGTGTGACGGGCGGGGTGGCCCCCTCAAACGCATGAGCGTGATTGCGAATGTATGACCCCTATTCAGTTCTTGGACTCGCGCGGACTGCGGCCGAAGATGAGGTCAAGCGCGCCTTTCGCGCCCTCGCGAAACGCTTCCATCCAGATACGCCAGAAGGTGCGGCAGACAAGGGCCGGCGCTTTAAGGACCTTTCGATTGCCTATGAAATTTTGGGCGATGCGAAAAAACGGAGCGCTTATGATCGCGGCGAAATCGATGCGCACGGCAATCCGCGCGCCGGTTATGTGCAGCGGCCGGATGTCGAACCGGAACGCGAGCCCGACGACGAACCCCTCTACGACCTCAACCCGTCGTCCTTTGCTGAGGCAAAATCCAGGAGTGGACAGAATGGCGCGGCGCCGCCCAACGGCGAACGTGCCAGCTCGGCGTTCCGCAGTGCCTTTGAGCGCGCCTTTGGCGGCAGTGCCAGCCCGCCCCCGCCTAAAAACAATAGCCGGGTCGAAGACCTGTTCTCGGAGTTTTTCGGCGACCGGACGTCTGGTGGCAAGCGCCAGAACCACGGCAAAGGCGTCGACAATCAGTACGACCTCATCATAACCTTCGAGGAAGCGGCGCTGGGTGGAACGCGGCGGGTGAAGCTTCCGGGCGGCAAGCGCTTCGACGTAAAAATTCCAATCGGCGTGCGCGAGGGGCAATCGATCAGGCTGCGCGGGCTTGGTGAAGCGGCCGTGTCGAGCAGCCAATCAGGCGATGCCTTGATTACGATTTTGATCGAACCGCACCCCTACTTCAGGCGCGAAGGCCACGATATCCATCTGGAATTGCCCATCACGCTGAACGAAGCGCTGCACGGGGCCAAGGTCAAAGTTCCAACGCTGCAAGGGCCGGTGACGATGGTCATCCCGGCGGGTGCCAATGCGGGCCAGACATTCCGGTTGAAGGGCAAAGGCATTCCGTCCCACACCGTGCATGCGGCGGGCGATGAACTGGTGACCCTGCAGATCGTGCTGCCAGAAGCGGCGGACCAGAATCTGAGCGAGATTGTCAAACGCTGGGAGGCTGCCCATCCCTATGATCCACGGCGCAAGTTCGGCAGCACTTGAGAATTGTTTCGCAGTGCGGCTTGCCTCGCGCTAAAACTGCATCATGAGCACACACGAGACTGAGCGGTTGGCCGCTGAATTGCTGCATCATTTCGGGCGCGGACTGCAGCCGGGCGAGTCTGTTGTCCCCTCCATCGTACCGACGGCGGTGTTTCATTTGCCGGGCGATCCGTCGGATGTTGCAAACCAGTATGGGCGCTATAATAATCCGACCTGGGAGGCGCTTGAAGCGGCGCTGAGGTTGCTGGAAGACGCCGAGACGGTGGTGTTTCCGTCGGGGATGGCGGCAATTGCGGCGTTGTTATTTACAATCGTGGCGGCGGGCGACCGGGTTCTGTTGCCGTCGGACGGCTACTACACGACGCGGGTGCTGGGCGAGAAATATCTGAAGCCGCTGGGCGTTGTGATTGAAACGCGCCCGACGGCAACGTTTCTCGACGGCGGGTTCGAAGGGTATCGATTGGTGTTGATCGAGACGCCGTCCAATCCAG
Source organism: Rhodobiaceae bacterium (assembly GCA_031413455.1). Classification (GTDB taxonomy): domain Bacteria; phylum Pseudomonadota; class Alphaproteobacteria; order Micropepsales; family Micropepsaceae; genus SZUA-430. The sequence continues at coordinate 1,412 of JANOFD010000554.1, read as the reverse complement.
GACTGGATGTTTGCGATATCGCAGCTGCGGCTGGGCTGGCGAAGCGCGCCGGGGCGTTGCTGGCGGTTGACAACACGACGATGACGCCGTTGGGGCAGCGGCCTTTGGAACTGGGCGCCGACATTGTGGTGAGCGCCGATACCAAGGCGATCAACGGGCACTCCGACGCCTTGATGGGGCATGTGGCCTCGCGCAATGGCGAGGTGATGGTGCGCGTTCGCGATTGGCGACGCTATGGCGGCGCGATTCCCTCGCCGTTCGAGGCGTGGCTGGTTTATCGCGGGTTGGAAACGCTGGAAGTGCGGTTCGCCCGCATGTGCGCGACGGCGGCGATTGTGGCGGAACGTTTGGCGGGGCATGAGCGCGTGGCGGCGGTGCGGTATCCGGGTCTTGCGGGCGATCCCTCGCATGCGATTGCGCGGCAACAGATGACGGCGTTCGGTTCCATGATCACGTTGACCCTGCGCGACGGCGCGATGGCCGAGAGCTTCATCGGGGCTTGCGCCTATATCCAACCCTCGACCAGTTTCGGCGGCGTGCGCACCTGCGCCGAGCGCCGCGCCCGCTGGGGGGACAGTGTGCCTGACGGCTTCGTGCGGCTGTCGATCGGGTTGGAACCGGCGGAAGTGCTGTGGGCTTCGATGGATGAGGCGCTGAGGCGGGCTGGGTGAGTTTGCGCTTACCAGAGACGCTTGATCGCGAAGGCGTCAAAGCGCGCTTCGTTCGAGACGAAGATCATGCTCTCCAGCATCGCTTGCGCGATCAGCATCCGGTCGAACGGGTCGCGATGGTTTCCAGGCAGAGAGCCCGCAATCTCTCCATGCGCGACGGACACAGCAAGAGGCATAAAGCCTTCGTTGTTGATCGACGCAGCGACATCCACAGCGACTACCTCTGCATTGTCAAGTTTTCCAATGCGAAACTTCGTGGTGATTTCCCACGCCGACGCGGCGCTCACGAAGACTTCATTGCCGGGCTCTTCGATCGCTGCGTGCGCCTTGCGCGACAGCGATTTGTGATCAGCGAGCCACCAGATGAACGCATGTGTGTCGAGCAAAAGACGCAATTAGAGACCCCAGAGCTTTAGCTCTGCTTCCGGTAATGGTTCGAAGAATTCGGGACCTATTTTTATCTTGCCCTTGAGGCTACCCGCCTTGCGCTTTCCAGGCTTCGCGATTGCGACGATCCTGGCCACGGGATCCTTGCCCCGAGCAATAATGACTTCTTCGCCCGCTTGCGCTTCGGCGATGAGCTGCGAGAGCGTAGTCTTGGCTTTGTGGATTGTGACTGTTTTCATGGCGGCACCCTTAGCTAAGTATCTTAGCTAACCGTTACATTTGGGTCAACGCGGGTGTTCCGGCGCGGCACACCGTCCCCTCACCCTTTTTTCGGAAGGCCGAAAAAAGGGTGAG
>JANOFD010000553.1:0-13651 GCA_031413455.1 Rhodobiaceae bacterium | reverse complement strand
CGCGCCGAGAATCCGCGCGCGCGGCCGGAGACCGTGGCCTATCGCCGCGTCCTCGCTTGCGATAACGAGCGCACAGGCTACGACGTTGACGCCCGAGGCGTTGCCGGGCGTCACCGTGCCGCGCGCTCGAAACGGCGTTCCGTGCTTCGCGTGTGCCTCGATTACTACCCAAAGGGCAGGGGCGTGCCTATATAAGAGCGTCTTGTATCACGAAAGCAGAATTCGGCGCACGGGAGTCTTGTAGTGTCGCACATCAAAGTCGGCAAATACAAAGTAAAGGTTCCGCGCACGAAAACGGGACGCAAAGTGCTTGGTGGCGCGTTGCTGGCAGGTGGCGCGTTCTGGTGGCTGCCGGTGCTTGGCTTGTGGATGGTGCCCGCTGGCTTGGCCGTACTGTCCGTCGATTCGCCCAGGGTGCGGCGGTTTCGGCGAACCCATGAAGTTCGAGTGGTGCGCTGGTGGCGCACCCGCGCTGTGAGAACCAAGACCCAGAATGAAAAAGGGCCCGGTGAAGAACCGGGCCCGAAGTTTGGGTAAATGGTGGGGTGTCTTCATGGGAAGACGAGGCCACTTTCGGCGGATATAGTTAACAAATGGTTAACGTCATCTGCAGCGGGCGGCGAATAAGCAGGACGCGCTGATAAAAGCACTTCACCGCCCTTCTGCAATTTGCGCCTTAAGCTGTTGCGCTGCCAGCGCATATCCACCATCGGCACCGTCGATAAAATGGACATGTTTTCCGTCCTCGGTCGAGCTGACAAAGCAGGTCATCAGCGCCGTCGAAGCGCGGTGCAACCCATAATCGATCAAATTTTGTCCCCGGGCGGCCGCCAGAATCGACTCGATGTGATCGGCTTCAGGTGCCGAGCAATCAATGACCAACCGCAGAGAATCACTGAACTTGCGATAGTCGGAGTGCGAGGGCAGCGCGCGTTTGTATTGAGCGCCGTGAAATCCGCCGACGGCCAGGCCAGTCAGCTCGGAAAATTTGGCGAGCAAGGATTGACCGTAAACCTGAAACACAGAATGCCCGAAGGCGCGTTCGGCACTGGCGCCGCGCGGCGGCCAATTTGACTTGAGGCCTTCAAAGGTTACGGGACAGGCATCGCGCCGGACGATGTCTTTGATACGGGTGTAGATGGTCCGGTAGGCGTCGGGCAGGACAGCGGTTTCATCTCGGGCACGGATGATCACCGACAGCATGACGCCGTTTTGCGACTGCAATGGGCTCCAGCGGCAAGACAGCCCGGAGAGGTCGGCGTCTTGCGTGGTATCTGTCGCGCTCACGGCGAAGGTCACACCTTCAGGTGATTTCGCAATCATTTCGGCACACTCGATGCCGCCGCCTGAAATCATGGCGAGCCTGCGCTGGGGAGTCATAGCCAGAAAGGCAATGCGAACGTCTTTGCCTTTTTTGCGAATGGCCGCGACAGGCACCAGTGCGCATCTCAAGTCCAGGTTGAGAGCGTTGCGGCTGATTTTCTGGACGCCTGCGAGGGCTCGGCGCGAGGCTGAACCCTGTTCAGCAGGCACAAGCACGATGCCTCCATCGCCACCGAAGGCAAATGGAAGTTCGACGCCAGGGCAGGCATTCTGCACAGCAGCAATCGTGGCAGCACCTGCGAGGTTTACATCCTTGTAGCGCCCCGCAGCGATCGCAGGCGTGGACCCGGCAACGTCGCCGATGGCAATCAACCAATCGTCCGGCACAGGTTTGTAACTGTCGCTGTCGAGCGCTGATGCAAAGTCAGTGAATTCCGGAACCTGCACAAGCGATCCTGTTTATGTGGTCAGCGCCGCAGCGCCGTCGGGCTCGCGACGCCGCTGCGCCATAAGCTCTATGCATTTCGCAAATATGAATGCCCCGGCAAGGCCGACGATCATCAATGTTGCCGCCATGATAGGCCTGTAGAACAGCCACGCCAGTGCAATTGTGCTCAGTCCAAGGGGTACTGTCAGCACCAGTGCGTTGCTGACAGAAGATACCGAACGCCACCTTCCGGGAAATGACAGTGCGGCCGCACGCGATTTCATTGGTCCTACGATGACAGTGAACCCAATCCACAGCATGAGCATGCCCGCGCCGCGCAGCACCCAGGTCAATATACTGTCGATTTGCTTTCGACTGTCGAACAATTGGTCGGCCGATTGCGCCCCCAGCTGTACAACAAACAAGTCGTCACCATTGCGCAGTTTATACGGGGTAAAGCCATTTCCTGTTTGCTGCGCCAGGATCGATATATGAGCCGGCGCTTTGAGCACGGCATAACGAACGCGCAAATCACCCAAAGTTGGGCGGGCCGGGTTAAGCGACAAATAGAAATCAGTTCCAAACTTTGTCCAACCGGCAAGGGCGGTCGCAGGCGTCAGCGGCGTCGCCGCCTCAAGATTTGCCAAGGCCGCTTCGTTCAACGCGAAGGCGCCAAGTTTGGCGTCCGAAGCTGTCCAGTTCTGCGATGTCAATTGCAGCTTGGGGTTTGCGTGCGTGTCTGGATCATGAAATCTCGACGAATCCTGCCAGTCGCTCGACCAGCCCAGTTTGTAGGTCGCCGGTTGGCGGGGTATTTGCTCACGTTCGCTTGGCGCGGCGGCCGTCTCGATCCATTGAAACATTTCGACTGTGCGCGAAACGGCGAGCGTGTTGTCAAAAACCAGATCGAGGTCGCTATCCTGGACGGGCAGGGTGACGTGCACCTCGCCGCTCACATGAACGAGTCTGCCTTCGTTGCCAGGTTCGGCCAACTCAGGCGCGGTGCTGACGGCTATGGACGCTTCGCCCAGTGCCCGATCAGCCTGAACTGTGCGGTCCTCATTCCACCAAAGCAACGAAACAGAGGCGGCGAGAAAAATGAAACCACCAACAACGCCTCCCGGTGAGATCGCCAGCAGCCGCAAATTTCTCTTAAAGTCGTGAGGTCTTGGCACGGGGCTTACCTTGCGCGTGAATTTGCACGCAGAGTACGTCCGCTTGCACCAAAGAACCGTTAAATGGAGGCGACGCCCGGAATTGAACCGGGGTTCGAGGTTTTGCAGACCTCTGCGTAACCACTCCGCCACGTCGCCATCTTTGAAGTGGGCCGCTCCTATAGCAGAGAGGTTGTCCCGCCACAAACGCCCGTTGCGACCGCATTGTCATAGCCCCGACACACCGATATAAGCGCGCACACTCCTGATTTTCTGCCGGATTTCCGCGATGCCAGATATGTCTCATGCCCGCCACCACATGGTGGAGGGTCAGGTTCGAACCAATGACGTCACCGACCCCCGGATCGCAGACCTGATGCGCCACATAGAGCGGGAACGCTTCGTTCCGCCCGACAAACAAGCGCTGGCTTATGCCGACGCCTGCATTGAAGTAAAGCCCGGACGATTTCTGACCGACCCCAGATCGTTCGCGAAATTACTGCAGTTGGTCGATGTGCAGGAGTCCGACCGCGTTTTGGACATCGCGTGCACCACGGGCTATTCGAGCGCCGTGCTGTGCGGGCTTTCCAGCGACGTCGTGGCTCTGGAGGAAGATGAAGACCTGGTAAAATTCGCAGCCCCTGTGTTGCGCTCCTGCGAAAAGCTTGGACGCTTGAATGGTGTTGTTGGCGCTCACAAACTTGGCGCGCCCAATCAGGCGCCTTTCGATGTGATTTTTGTCAATGGCGCCGTCGCTGAAATTCCAAAAGCGTGGACCGGGCAACTCAAAGAGGGCGGTCGCATGGCCGTCATCGTCAATGAAGGCCCAATTGGCAAGGCCTACTTCTGCGTGCGGAAATCGGGGACACTAGGACATAGGGTTGCATTCGATGCAACTGTTCCCGTTCTGCCAGGCTTCGAACGCACGCGCTCGTTTGTATTCTAGTTAATAGATTGTGTTGTTAACACAGCACCTTAACACTTAAAGTTAAACCGATATTTACGGATACGGTTATAACCTGCTTAGGTATAAGCGGTGTGGTAGGGGCAAAGTGGCTGTGAGCAAGAAGCGCAATTATTTCGGAGCGTTGAAGCCCGGATTTCGGGCGGGTTTATTGGCGAGCGCGTTTTGGCTGCCGACCGCGCAGGCCGCCGACACGTTGAACGAAGCGTTGGTCAAAACGTATAATTCCAATCCGCAATTAATGTCGGCGCGCGCAAATTTGCGCGCCACAGACGAAGAGGTTTCGCAAGCCATCGCGCAATGGCGGCCGAAGATTACACTGAGCGGGAATTATTCGCACATTGAAACCGAGACGAAAATTGATCCAACGCCTTTGCCGGGAAACCCATTGGGTGTGAACATCGAACGGCGCACCGACCCATGGAGTGCAGACGTCACCGCCACGCAAACGGTTTTTGCTGGCGGCAGAATATTGGCGCAACGCCGTCAGGCTGACGCGCAAGTGCGGGCTGAACGGGCGCGCTTGCACTCGACCGAGCAATCCGTGTTTCTCGATACGGTGACGTCGTTTATGAATGTTGTGCGCGACGAAGTAGTCGTCAAACTCAATCAAACGAACGTCGAATTGTTGAGGAAGCAGCTTGAAGCGGCAAAGGCACGCTTTGATGTTGGCGAAATCACCCGTACGGATGTCTCTCAAGCCGAAGCGCGCCTGGCTGGCGGTTTGGCCCAATTGACGACGTCGGAGGCTAATCTCATTGCTGCCCGCACGTTTTATGAGCGCACCGTCGGGGAAGCCCCCGCAACACTTGAGACCAAGCCTGCTATCCCGGAATTACCCGCGAGCGAAGCAGCCGCAAGGGTGACGGCGAATGCTCAATTTCCCGGTCTGACGGCGGCGCGCGAATCTGAAGATGCGGCCGACTACGCAATCGACTTCGCGGTAGGGCAGATGCTGCCAACGGTGAGCGTGCAGGCAAGCTATGGTCGCAGTGGCCAGGAATTCGGACCCGAAACAATCGGCGACGAGACGCGGGTGACCGCTTCGGCGTCGGTGCCAATCTATCAAGGTGGCGTCGAATGGTCTCAGATCCGCCAGGCCAAGGAGCGGCACAACAAAGCGCGTATGGACACAGAGTTCACCCGCCGCACGACGGATGAGCGCGTTTCGAACGCATGGGAAGCCTACCGCGCCGCCCGAGCTTCATCGGAAGCGAATCGCCAACAGGTGAAAGCCTCTGAGATCGCGTTTGAGGGTGTACAACAGGAACTTGAAGTGGGCTCGCGCACGACATTGGACGTGCTGGACCAGCAGCAAGAATTGTTAAATGCACGCGTCGCCCTTGTTCGCAGCGAGCGCGACGAGATCGTTGCAGGCTATTCGCTGCTGGGGGCGGTGGGTCAGTTGACCGCCAAAGACCTTCAACTTCCTGTAGAGGTGTACGACCCTGAAGATAACTACGACATGCAGACCTGGCGCCCACTCGGGGCGTCTACGTACTAAAATTGGGGGATTTGGTGCCATTCACCTTAAACGGCAAAGCTGGCCGCTTGAGAAGCGCACGGACCTTTCATTTGCGGGCTGCTTGGCATAGTTTCGAACCTGGGGCCGCACGCAAAGGTCTTTAGAGGTCATTCAATCGATGGCTACGCCCTCGGCACAGCAAGAACCAACGATGGAGGAAATTCTCGCCTCCATTCGCCGGATCATTTCCGAGGACGCGGAACCGGCCAAGGCTGGTGCGCCCGCCGCGCCTGTTTCAGCCGCGCGCGACAATGAAGTGCTCGAATTGACGAATGTCGTGCACGATGACGGTTCGCTCGGCCGCCAAAGCGCACCCGCACCGGAACCGCCGCGCCGCAGGGCGCCGCTGCCTGCGCCTCGCCATGAACCCGAACCGATCCGTGAACCCCAACCTGAACCTCGCGTCTCTCGCCGGGCCGCACCAGCACCGGAGCCTCGTCAAATGCGCAATCAATCGGACTTAGACATGGTCGAAAAAGATGACGGCATGCTGTCGTCGCAAGCTTCCTCTGCAATCACCAACGCGTTCGGTATGCTGGCGCGCGAACGCGATGTTTCTGTGGGCAGCGGCGTTTCTCTCGAAGAGATCGTCACACAGCTGATGAAGCCGCTGCTTTCGGCTTGGCTTGATGAGCATCTGCCGGAAATCGTAGAGCGCGTCGTCCAGCAAGAAGTCGAGCGCGCCGCCCGCAGCGGCGGCGGCGGCCGCCGCAGGTAGTCGCACCTCACACACGAACGCTCGACAAACACAGTGCAAGCCCGCTAGGGCTTGTGCGCTGTCTCCTCGTGATATCGAAGCGCCCGTGATCCATGCTTGAGAAAACCTATAATCCCAAAGATGCCGAAGAGCGGCTTTACCGCGCCTGGGAAGACAGTGGCGCCTTTCGTGCCGGCAACAAGCCGCAAGCCAAACCCTTTTCAATCGTCATTCCGCCGCCCAACGTGACGGGCTCGCTGCATATCGGCCACGCGCTGAACAACACGCTGCAAGACATACTGGCGCGCTTTGAACGCATGCGCGGCCGCGATGTGCTCTGGCAACCGGGTACCGATCATGCCGGGATCGCAACGCAGTTGGTGGTTGAACGGCAGTTGGCCGAGCGCCAGACGTCGCGGTTGAAACTGGGCCGCGAGGAATTTCTCAAGCGGGTCTGGGAATGGAAGGCCGAATCCGGCGGCGTGATCTCTCAGCAATTGCGTAGGCTTGGCTCCAGCTGCGACTGGTCGCGCGAACGCTTCACGATGGACGAAAGCCTGAGCAAGGCCGTTCGCAAAGTTTTTGTCGACCTGCACGCGCAAGGCCTGATGTACAAGGACACACGGCTGGTCAACTGGGACCCGCGGCTGCAGACAGCGGTCTCGGACCTCGAGGTCGAGAATATCGAAGTCAAAGGCAATCTTTGGCACATCAAGTACCCCCTGGCTGATGATCCTGCGGTGACCATCACGGTGGCGACAACGCGGCCTGAGACGATGTTGGGCGATGTCGCGGTCGCCGTTCATCCGGATGACGAACGGTATTGGGCACTGGTTGGCAGACAGGTCCGCTTGCCGCTGTCGGACCGGCTCATCCCGATTATCGCCGATGAGTACGCGAACCCTGAAAAAGGTTCGGGCGCGGTAAAGATCACGCCTGCGCACGACTTTAATGACTATGAGGTCGGACGACGCCACAAGCTCGAGCCCATCGGCATTTTGACGCTTGACGGCAAAATCAACGACAAGGCGCCCGCAGTCTATCGCGGCCTTGATCGCTTCGATGCCCGCAAACGCGTTGTCGCCGACCTTGAAGCGCTGGAATTGCTTGAGAAGATTGAGCCTGTCACCCACGCCGTCCCCCACGACGAAAAGACCAAGACAGTCATTCTTGAACCCATGCTGACCGAGCAATGGTACCTGAATGTAAAGCCGATGGCAGAGCAAGCTCTGGCGGCCGTTCGCGATGGGCGCACCAGGTTCGTGCCGGAACGCTTTGCCGATGAGTACAATCGCTGGCTTGGTGATATCCGCCCCTGGTGCGTTTCGCGTCAGCTGTGGTGGGGACACCAAATCCCGGCCTGGTATGACGAAGGAAAAAATATCTTCGTCGCCGAGACAGAGGCCGAAGCCCACGCCAAGGCAAAGGCCAGGCACGGGCGCGAGGTGACGTTGACACGTGATCCGGATGTGCTGGACACTTGGTTTTCCTCGGCGCTCTGGCCGTTCTCGACCCAGGGCTGGCCGGAAGAAACAGCCGACCTCAAGCGCTATTATCCTACCGACGTGCTGGTCACCATGTTTGACATCATCTTCTTCTGGGTCGCCCGGATGATCATGATGGGTCTGCATTTTACCGGCAAGACTCCGTTCCACACCGTTTACATCCACGCCCGTGTCGTCGACGAAAAGGGACAGAAAATGTCCAAGACGCGCGGCAACGTGATCGATCCCTTGACCCTGATCGACGAGTTCGGCGCCGATGCCTTGCGTTTTGCGTTGGCGATTTCGGCCGCACCCGGCAAAGACCTACGTATCGGCCGCGCTCGGGTCGAAGTGTACCGGAATTTCTGCACCAAGCTGTGGAACGCCGCGCGCTTCTGCGAGATGAACGCCTGCGTGCGCGTCGAAGCATTTGACCCCTCGGCACTCAAATCGACGGTCAATCGCTGGATCGTTGGCGAACTGATCCGCACCCGCAACGACGTGACCGCATCGCTCGACGTCTACAAGTTCAACGAAGCGGCGGGCGCGCTTTACGAGTTTGTCTGGAACGTCTATTGCGACTGGTATCTGGAGTTCATCAAACCGGTTCTGAACGGCGAAGACGAGGCGCAAAAAGCAGAAACCCGCGCCACGGCGGCCTGGGTCCTCGATGAAACATTGCGGCTCATGCACCCGTTCGTGCCCTTCATCACCGAAGAACTCTGGCGCGAGACCGGCGAGGCGGGACCGGCGCGCAACGGCTTGCTGATTGGAGCCAGCTGGCCCGACTATGCGAAACTGACGCGCGACGCTGCCGGTGAAACGGAAATGAATTGGGTCAAGACGCTCATTTCCGAAGTGCGCTCCGTGCGCGCCGAAATGAACGTGCCGCCATCGGCTAAGCTGCCCTTGGTGCTGAAGACGGCGAGTGCAAACGAGCGTGAATGGCTCGCGCGCCACAACGATTTGATCGTGCGATTGGCGCGATTGGAAACGGCAGTTGCTGGCGATGTAATTGTAAAGGGCTCGGCCCAGATTGTGGCGGGGCAGGGGACAGCAGGGTTGGCGCTCGAAGGGTTCATTGACTTTGCCAAGGAAGGCGCACGGCTAAACAAAGAACTGCAGAAGGCCGTGGCCGAGATTGGCCGGATCGACCAAAAGCTTGCCAACAAAGCCTTCGTCGACAAAGCGCCCGATGACGTTATAGCCGAGCAGCACGAGAAGCGCGCGGAGTATGAGGCGGCGCGGACGAAGTTGAGTGAGGCGCTGAAGCGCTTAGAGTCGTAGTGAAGCGATGACCAAATTCGACAAACGGGGAAACCCCGTATCTTACGGCTCGCAAACCGCGATTGACCGCTTGGATCGCGTCTTCGATTTGCTGCACGCCTATCAGGCCGACCCGTTGGCCGAGGTCGATGCCATCCTCGCCGAGCATCCGGATTTCGCGATGGCGCATGCCTTTCGCGCGGGTGCGCTGGCCACGGCCACCGACAAAGCCTTCGAACCTGAACTCATCAAGAGCGTGCGGGCGGCCGAGGCGCTGGCATCGAAAGCCAACGACCGCGAACGCATGTACATTGCGGCGTGCCGGGCGTGGCTGGACGGTGACCGGGATCGTGCGCTTGAATCCTGGGGCAGGGCGTCCATCGACTATCCGCACGATTTGCTGGCTTTGCAGTACGCCCATGTCTGCGATTTCTTTCTGGGATATTCCCACATGCTGCGTGACCGTGTTGCGCGGGTATTGCCACACTGGGATCGGAGCGTTCCGGGTTACGGATTCGTCCAGGGTATGTACGCGTTCGGCCTGGAAGAATCCGGTGACTACGCGCAGGCCGAAGAGCGCGGGCGCGAAGCCGTGACCCTGAACAGGCAGGACGGCTGGGCGGTACATGCGGTGACGCATGTCATGGAGATGCAGGGCCGCGCCAAAGAAGGTGCGGCCTATCTTGCTGCCGGTGCCGATGGCTGGGCGCCCAACAGCATGTTCGCTTTCCATATTTGGTGGCACAAGGCGTTGTTCCAACTTGACGCGAATGATGCGCCAGCCGCGCTGCAACTCTACGACGAGAAAATCGCCGCAGGCGGATTTGGCCAAGCGCTTGAACTGCTCGACGGGTCGGCGCTCCTGTGGCGGCTTCAATTGCTGGGACACAATGTGGGCGAGCGTTGGACAGACCTCGCGGACAAGTGGGAAACGCGCCTCGACGACGCCTACTACGCCTTCAATGACGTGCACGCGATGATGGCGTTCGTCGGGGCCGGGCGCGGTGCGTCACAGACGCATCAGATCGCCACGGCCAAGCGCGCGGCTGCAGGACAAGGCGTCAATTCCATGATGAGCCGGGAGATTGGTTTGCCGGCGTGCGAAGGCTTCGCGGCATTCGGGCGCGGGGAATACGCCAAGGCGATCGAGTTACTAAGCCCGGTGCGCGGTAAAGCCAACCGCTTCGGCGGTAGTCACGCACAGCGCGATATGTTCTCGTGGACGCTGACCGAAGCAGCAATTCGTTTGGGCGACCGTGCACTCGCCGATGCCTTCGTCGCCGAGCGGCTGACGTGGAAGCCTGAAAGCCCGGTCAATCGCGCGTGGGGCTTTCGGGCGGCGCAACTCAAAGGAAGAGCGAGACATGTCAAAGACACTGCGTGAGCGCCGGGAAGCTGTTGTGCGCGAACACATGGCGTCGGAGAACCGGCACGACTTCGACGCCACAATCGCGACGTTTAATCACCCGCACTACGAGCTGGTTCCAACGGGCAGCGTGTTCGACGGCGAAGCCGACGTACGAAATTACTTCAAGCTATCGCGCGCCGCCTTCCCTGATCAGCGCAACGAATTGCGCGCCTTGTACCACGCCGACAATGCGGTCATCGTCGAGATGGATCTGCTCGGCACGCATTTGGGCGAGCTGCGCGGGACAAAACCCACCGGCAAAACTTTTCGCTGTCCGATGACCGCCTTCTTCATCTTCGAAGACGACAAAATCGTTTGCGAACGCGTCTATTGGGATCAGCTCACAATCATGAAGCAATTGGGGTTGGATTAAACCGGTGTCAAGGCGGCGTAAGCGATCAGCTGAAGCAACAATGACGGTCGATGAATACGACCTGCACTGGACCTTGCGCAGCGAACCCCGTTGGACGGTCGAAGGCGGCTATCAAGGGATGACATTCTCGGTTCAGATGGCCGACAGCGCCCTGCGTGAACTTGTTCTCGAACTTCCATTTCCCGGCGAGAAGCCCACCGGTTACGTCAAAAGTTTTGAGCGTCCGGATATCCTGCCGGCCGTACTCGAAGCGGCCATCCGCCAGGCGCTGGAGGCAGGCTGGAAACCCCGCTCGCGCGGCAGGTCATTTTTCTTCAAAGTGCCTGGCGAAGAAGAATAGGCGCACCACTTCCCCCGCAAGCGGGGGCAGACACCAGATTTTCTGTATTCCTCCGCGTGCGGGGGAAGTACCTGCGCAGCCCTTGTGGCTCGCAGGGGGTGGGGGACTTGCGGTCTCCGTCCGGTGGATCGCGCGGTGGACTTGTTAGTGTTTTGCAAATCCGGCAGTAAATGCCGATTTCGTACGAATGAATTCACGAGACCCGGAACACCACGTTTGTAGTCATGATCTTCTGCTGGATAGCCTGCAATTTCTTTGCTGCAAAATCACCACTGACTGATTAGCCTACCAAACTGAACCTCATTCCGGACCCACACTCCCTATGACCACCAAATTCGACAAGTCAAAACTCCCCTCCCGCCACGTAACCGAAGGTCCCGCGCGCGCACCACATCGCTCGTACTATTATGCGATGGGTCTCACCGCCGAAGACATCGCCAAGCCCTTCGTCGGCGTCGTGTCGTGCTGGAACGAGGCGGCGCCTTGTAACATCGCGTTGATGCGCCAGGCGCAATCGGTGAAGGCGGGCGTGAAGGAAGCGGGCGGCACGCCGCGTGAGTTCTGCACCATCACCGTCACCGACGGAATCGCCATGGGGCATCAGGGGATGAAGTCGTCGCTGGTCAGCCGCGAGGTGATCGCCGATTCCGTCGAGCTCACCGTGCGCGGCCATTGCTACGACGCGATCGTGGGCATAGCCGGATGCGACAAGTCTCTGCCCGGTTTGATGATGGCGATGGTGCGGCTCAACGTGCCGTCGGTGTTCATGTATGGCGGCTCGATCCTGCCCGGGAAGTTCAAGGGTCGCGACGTCACTGTCGTCGATATTTTCGAAGGCGTGGGTCAACACGCAGCGGGCAAGATGTCGGCTGAGGATTTGTTCGACCTGGAAATTCACGCCTGTCCTGGCGCCGGCGCCTGCGGCGGCCAGTTCACGGCCAACACCATGGCCTGCGTGTCGGAGGCGATGGGCTTGGCTTTGCCGTACTCGGCGGGGCCGCCGGCGGAATACACTTCTCGCGACGAATACGGCACGGCCAGCGGCAAGGCGGTGATGGAGTTGCTCGCACGCAATATACGGCCGCGCGATATCGTGACGCGCAAGTCGCTGGAAAATGCAGCCGTCATAGTGGCCGCGACCGGCGGCTCGACCAATGCGGCGCTGCATCTGCCTGCAATCGCGCATGAGTGCGGCATCGACTTCGATCTGTTCGCGGTGGCCGAGATTTTCAAAAAGACGCCCTATCTTGCCGACCTGAAACCCGGCGGCCGGTTTGTGGCCAAAGATATGTTTGAGGCAGGCGGCGTGCCGATGCTGCTCAAAACACTGCTCGACGGCGGTTTCTTGCATGGCGACTGTATGACGGTAACGGGCAAGACGCTGGCCGAAAATCTGCGCGACGTGAAGTTCGATCCGGCGCAACAGGTCATGCGGCCGGTCAGCAATCCGTTGTCGCCAACCGGCGGCGTCGTTGGCCTGCGCGGCTCGCTCGCGCCCGACGGTGCAATTGTAAAGGTCGCCGGCATGAGCAACCTGAAGTTCCGCGGGCCCGCGCGTTGCTTCGACAGCGAAGAAGAAGGCTTCGCAGCCGTCCAGGAACGCCGCATCAAACGCGGCGAAGTGATCGTCATTCGCTATGAAGGCCCAAAGGGCGGACCCGGCATGCGCGAGATGCTGTCGACGACGGCTGCCCTCTACGGTCAGGGCGAGAGCGAACATTTCGCATTGATCACCGACGGCAGGTTTTCCGGCGCCACCCGCGGCATGTGCATCGGCCATGTAGGTCCAGAAGCGGCACTCGGTGGCCCCATCGGCCTGCTGCGCGACGGGGACATGATAAGCATTGATGCCGAAAAAGGAACGCTCGACGTCGAACTCTCAGCCGATGAACTGGCAGCCCGCAAAGCCGCATGGAAACCCCGCACGACAATCTACACCTCCGGCGTACTGCACAAATACGCCCAAGGCGTGGGCCCCGCACGCGACGGCGCCGTAACGCACCCGGGCGGCAAAGGCGAAGGTCACGTCTACGCCGATATTTAGCCGGGCCGCGCATGACTGGGCAGGGCTGGAAGCATTGCGGCACAGCCCCCATCGTCTGCGAGCCACAAGTGATGCGCAGCCACTTGCCCCCGCAAGCGCTACTGCATGCACACATTTCCAACCCAAAGAGCGATGTCATCCCGCGCGCGCAGCAGTACTCTTGTGCTGCTGCGCTGATGCGGGACCCAGCCCAGGTGCAGTCTCACCGCCAAAATCAGTGCCTGACTCCACAAGTGTCTTGCCCTGCACCTCGTATGGGCCCCGTGCGCGGCGCAGCATGAAGGATTCTGCGCCGCGCACGGGGTGACACAGTATTTGAAACTTGCGGAAATGAGAAAATATTTGTGTGCATGCGGTAGTCGCTTGCGGGGGAAGACAGAATATCGGGTGCCTTCTTCCGCTTGCGGGGAATTCCCTGCGCCGCAGGGGATGGGGGACACGCCGCCCACACCACTCGTGTCAAATCGGCGGAACGTTATCAAACAGGTCGTTCAAACTGCCGATATCCGCCGGGGGTAAGGGCGTGCCCGCGAGGTACGCTTGGAACTCAGGTGAGTAGGCGTGACGGCGGCGCGGCCACCAACCGGTCTTCACACCTTCGCTGTGGTAGAATGCGCGAAGCATGGTCTCCCATCCGATCCACTGT
>JANOFD010000552.1:0-5108 GCA_031413455.1 Rhodobiaceae bacterium | reverse complement strand
CGCCCTTGTGGTGCTGGGTACAGCGGGCATCGTCATACCGCTGGTTCGCCGCTTGGGGCTCAGCCCCGTGCTGGGATATCTTGGGGCGGGGGCTTTACTCGGCCCTCTCGGGCTGGGATCGTTCATCGGCGAATTTCCCATTCTCTTCTGGTTCACCATTGTCGATGCCAAAAACGTGGCCGGCATCGCCGAACTCGGCGTCGTGTTCATGCTTTTCCTGATCGGCCTCGAGTTGTCCTTCGAACGCCTGATCGCCATGCGCCGCCTTGTGGCTGGACTGGGTGGCCTGCAAATCGCCATCACCATGGCGGCGCTGACTGCGATCGCGTTGGCTACAGGTCAATCAGCGCCGGTGGCGATCATCCTGGGCGCCAGCCTCTCGCTGTCATCGACCGCGATTGTGCTTGAAGTGCTCTCCAACCAAGGGCGGCTGTCAACGAACGCGGGCCGCGCAAGTTTCTCCGTCCTTCTGGCGCAGGATCTGGCGGTCGTGCCGATCCTGATGTTTATCTCCATCATGGGGGCCAACACTCAAGGTGCGGTGCTCGCAGGCGTCACCACCGCTCTCGCTCAAGCCTTCATCGCCATTGCCGTCATCGTCGGCGTCGGCCGGTCCCTGCTGCGTCCGCTCTTTCGTCTGGTCGGAAGCCTTCGCTCGGATGAACTGTTCATCGCCGCCATTCTGTTTGTGATCGTCGGCACCGGTGTGGTAGCCGCAGTGGCGGGCCTTTCAATGGCATTAGGAGCCTTCGTTGCCGGACTGCTTCTGGCGGAAACGGAATACCGCCGCGCCATTCAGGCAACCATCGGACCTTTCAAGGGTTTGCTGCTCGGCATTTTCTTTTTCACGGTCGGTATGAACATCGATGTGCGCGAGCTGGCGCGCGACCCGCTCTTGCTCCTGGCCGCAGTCCTGGGGATTGTCACCCTCAAGGCGATAATTCTGATCGCGCTCGCAAGACTCTTCAAATTGTCCTGGCCCGCCGCCGTTGAAACCGCCCTGCTGCTCGGACCCTGCGGCGAGTTTGCGTTCGTCGGTATAGGATTGGCGGCGACGCTGGGGTTGATCGGCGCAGAGGTGTCGAAATTCACGCTGGCGGTGACCTCGCTGACCATGGTGCTCATTCCGGTCTTGTCGCTCGTCGCACGGCGCCTCAGCCCATTGCTGGCAAAACCAATGGACCCCATACTCGCCGCCTCGCCCCCGCCACTTCAAAGGCATGCGATTGTCATCGGCTATGGCCGCGTGGGGAAAGTCGTAGCCTCTCTGTTGAAGCGCAACGGCGTTCCCTTCACTGCCGCCGACCATGACGCGCTGGCCGTGGCCAAAGACCGGCGCAACGGCCATGACGTCTACTTTGGCGATGCCGCAAACGCAGCCTTCCTTGAAGCCTGCGGCCTGATGCAGGCAACCGGCGTCATCGTCACGATAAACGCAAGCCCCGTCGTGGATGAAATCGTTCGCCAGATCAGGGAAATGCGGCCCGATATTCTCATTGTCTCCCGCGCCCGCGATGCGGCGCACGCGCGCCACCTCTACGCCCACGGCGTGACCGACGCCGTCCCCGAAACCATCGAAGCAAGCCTGCAGCTGTCTGAGGCGGCCCTGGTCGGCCTCGGCATCCCGGTGGGCCTGGCCATCGCCTCGATCCATCAGCAACGCGATGACTTCCGCCACGAACTGCAACAGGCCGCCCTCTCAGCCGGCCACAAAACCACCCGCGCCGTCCGCCCAAAGCGCTAGTGCTCCAGACTTTCTGTCCGCCCCCGCTAGCGCTACCGCATGCACATATTTCCATTACAAAAAGCGATGTCATCCCGCGCGCGCTGCGGCACTCTTGTGCTGCTGCGCTGATGCGGGACCCAGCCCTAGTGCAGCCTTACCGACAAAAATCAGTGCCTGGTTCCACAAGAGCCTTGCGCCCCGCACCGCGTATGGAAATAAAGGGACGGTTTATTTAATTGAGACCGCGCAGACTTTCCAGCAGGGTCCGGCATTCGCGCAACGCCGACAGGTGTCGTGGCACCGCAGCAAGTATTTCGCTGGCTGCGAATTCAATTGACTAGACAGCGGAACAACAGCCGGGCACTGATCAGGTCAGTTGAGTACACTGTCACCGTAGTAGCCATCGCGCTGGGGTTTCAGTGTCAAGGTCAATCTCATTCGTCGATCCACGGAGCGAGCAACTCGCAGCCGGTTGATGGCCTTCAGCGACGTGTCAGCTTAGGCGGCATCGCCGCCAGCCGGCGGAATCCGCTTTCGACTCTTTAAACATGCGCATATTGTACGCACCATCACCTGATACGGCTCCGACTAAACTAGGACTGTCGCAGCTTGGCGTGTAACCTGCAGCCAAACCGGCCACCAACATGTTGAGGACGCCAGCCGATGCTCAATCGAAATCTGCTCATAGTAACGGCCATCGCGCTGGCGGCGGGATGGGGCCTCGCGTGTCCAGTCGGCCCCGCACAGGCCGGTAATTTTGCTTCCGATTTCGCCTCGTGCGCCAAGGGCCCAATTGACGCCGCGTCATTCGCCTTTGAAGACGGCAAGACCGCTGCTCAGTTTGCGATCAATCATGGCGAGTGTGTGCCGCCCGTCGTCGGTGGTGATCCGTTGCTCTATGGCATGTCGGGTCTGGTGGGGGGTTTGCAAAATGCCGGGAATCCTCCTCCGCTCCCGCATGGCACCCAGGCGTGCATTGACGCGAGCCTCGGCCAGGCGAGCAGGCCTGTCGCCAGTGTGTTGGATACAGTTCTCAGCAAGACCGGTCTGAACTCAATGTTGCCGTCCGAAGGACGCACCATGTTGAAGGACATTGCAGCAGGAGAAAGCCAAGCCTCGCTCTACCAGGTGCCGGGCGTGGGGCAGGTGATGCAACACGTTTCCTGTTCGTGTGCCGTCGCCTCCACGGCTCTGGACATCAACAAGTTGAAAGACCGTCTGACCAGTGTCGTCAAATCCGTCGAAGGCTGCAAAGGCGTTGTAACCAACTTGCTGGGCGGTGCCTATGGTGTTGGTGCAGAGGCTGCCGCCGCCGCAGGAAATGCGGCCAAAGGCGCCTACAACGCTGCAAAAGACGCAATAAATTCTGTTGGCTGCTCGCTCGGTTTGGGTGGTTGCGGAAAGAAGGGGCCGCCATTCTTTTGCACGGGATTTAAAAGCTTACGGGCCAGCGGTGTGGACCTTGGCTCAATCAAGGCGATGTTTCCAAGCGCCTTCATTCCCGCCGACTATGTCGAACGCGAATCTAATCAATGTGAGCAGTCGTGGGCCGCTGATCTGGCCGCGGCCGCACAGAAGGTTTTGGACGACCAAGAAAAGAAGCGTATGGTCGACGAGGTCGAAAAGGCTGAGAAACTGGGCGCCGCCAACAGCCTCGGTTTTGCCTTCCGCTGGATGCCGAAATGTTCGGACAAACCCTGCGAGAAATCCATTGCCGCCTTTGCCGACCTGTACACCAAGGATGCACAAGACCCCGAAACGCTTGCCTATTACAAATCGTTCGGTGTTGTGGTGATCGCGCTCAACAAAAAATATGGGGCGCTCGCCGAAGTGGCTGTCGCGCTTTCGAAGGACCGCCACCACAAGGCGCTGCGCGAGAATGCGAATGCGCCGGTGGCCGAGCGGTTGCCGGCGTTTGGTTGCAAACTGTTTCTGGGGCGTGCGCGGCAGTCGCGATGTGCAGCAGCGGCCGGGTTCCAGGTTTGCAAGGACTATGCACTGAAGGGAGAGTGGGATTTGTGCATTCGGGGAGGAACGCCTGGAATGTTCGCGGCAGGGAACGGGCTTGAAAATGTTCTGCGTTCGGCTGGGTGTATTCCAAGGCAAGTCTCCGCGCCCCAGTTCGAAACACGAGGGCGTCCTGCGTCCGGAATGCGAGGCGCCCGCCGCGCCTCGGTTCAGGCGCAGTGCCTGTCACCAAACGCGCGTGTGACCTGTGACGCGCTGTCACGCGGCGGCTCAAATGTTCAGTGCGAAGGCCCATTGATGCTCACGCTTGACCGCGCACGTTTGCTGCCTCCGGTCCGGCGCGTTCCGCCGGCGGTTCAACAGACACAGCCGCCTCCACTGCGCCCCATGCAGCCAACCCGGCCCGTTCAGCCGGTGGCGGCGACCAGCACGCTGTGCCGGTTCACGTCCGGACCTCGCGCCGGTCAAGTTCAAGACTACGCGCCGATGGCACCCATTCCGGTAGGCAGTCCGTGCCAGGACGCGCGTGGAAGCTACGGAGTCGTCGTGTCCCCGTAGAAAAAAATAGATTGAACCACAAGGATCACCAAGAAGCCGAACCCAGCCTTCGTGATCTTTGTTGTTCATCTATCGTGCGTTGCGGCCGCGCGAGTGCTGCAAGTGAGATCAAAATCCGACTCACCCATTTTTGATTCCAGGTACGAGTGCCCACTATCACAAATGGGTTACACAGGAGGCGTAATACGAATTTCACGTAAAGCCGCAAAGAAGAACAAATTTAACCACCAGGGACACCAAGAGCAACAAGGTGCTCCTTAAAGTTTGCGCGCGCGAGCCGCGTATTCGAAATATCCGCATTGGCGCTTCGCACTTAAGACAAAGCACCAAACCCTTGATGTCCTTGGTGGTTCAAATACTTTCCTTTCTTCTTTGCGGCTTTGCGTGGAGTAGGTATTCGGTGACAGTGGATTTAATCGACTCGATAGCGGAGCAGAAGGCGGACACTGATCGGATCAATTAAATGAACTGTCACCATAATATCATGGGGCGCTGCCATCTCGCCCGCGTCAGCGGAAGAAGGCGCTGGCCATCATTGAGGGGCTGAAGAGGGCGGCGGGCGGCAGGATCATGTTCTGGACTTCGGCGAGGGCCCTCGACACATAGGTGCTGCGCGAGGCCACCTCCTGCAAGCGTTCGGTGTACCACAGGAGAAAGCGGACGCCCCAGGGTTGGCCCGCAGGATTGTTGCGTTTGGCTTCCAGGTCCGGCGTACCCCTCCGCCGAGCACCGCCTTGCAGTGAAGTCTCCGGCCTGACGTGATAGTCGTATGACTACTCATACGACCAGATCCAATGTTTCCAAGCTTGAGGTGATCTCGACCGGTGCGCGTCGGCGGTGGACGCTGGAGGAGAAG
>JANOFD010000551.1:0-3029 GCA_031413455.1 Rhodobiaceae bacterium | reverse complement strand
GTTGAAGTAGACCAGCGCCTCGTTCCACGCCAACGCTGCCCAAGCCAGCGTAAAGTCCGGATCAAGGTGGACGGCATCCCGGAACGACTTCGCCGCCTTCATGTATCCCGCCAAATTGTCGTTCTGGCGAGATAGCGTCAGGCCGCGCAGATAGGCGTCGTAGGCGGCGGTGTTTGTGGTGGGCTTTTGCGCAATGGACTTTTTTTCTGCTCCGGTCACTGTGGCGCTCAAGGTATTGGCGATGGCGATGGCAATTTCGCTTTGTACGGCGAAGATGTTTTCGAGTTTGCGGTCGTAGATCTCGGCCCAGAGGTGGCCGTCGGTTGCGGCTTTGATCAACTGGACGTTGACGCGAACGTTGTCGCCCTGACGCTGAATGCTGCCTTCGAGAATGTTGGCGACGCCGAGCTGTTTGGCGATCTCTTTCAGATTGTCCGGGCGGCTGGCCAGATGCGAGGTCGAGGTACGTGAGATGACTTTGAGCGAGCCGATCTTGGCCAGGCGCGTCAGGATTTCATCCTGAATGCCAATGGCGAAGAAGGCGCTGTCTTTTTCGGAACTGAGGTTTTCGAAGGGCAGAACGGCGACGGAGGCTTCGGGGACTGAAGGTTCAGACACTTGCGCTTCCGGCTTTGGCGCTTCGGCGGTGGCTGATGCCTCCTGCGGTTCGCGGTTGGCGGGCATAACGAACTGCGCCAGCGCGATGACGACGACCGGCGCCAGCATTCCGGCCAGGATGATATCCGTCGTTTGCGGCTTGATCATCGCGCCGCCGCTAGAAGGGACGGTGCGCTTGATGCCTTCGGGCGTGATCTCGAAGAACCAGCTGGCGACAAGGGCCGCCGGAAAGCCGATGGTGAGTAATGCGACGATGATTGTTGAAAACGAATCTGGCAGCTTCAGCGCCGTCTGCAGCGACAGCGCCACCTGCAAGATGATCCACCCCGCCACGACATAGCCCGAGGCGATACGCAGGACTTTGCGGCGTTGGAGTTCGCTCAAGAATATCTGCATGGGGGGCTCATCATGCTCGGGCC
This sequence comes from Rhodobiaceae bacterium, assembly GCA_031413455.1. Taxonomy (GTDB): domain Bacteria; phylum Pseudomonadota; class Alphaproteobacteria; order Micropepsales; family Micropepsaceae; genus SZUA-430. Next base: position 1,992 of record JANOFD010000551.1, on the reverse strand, counting down.
ATGGCACTCATTCAAGTAGCGTTCCGAGTCGAGCAAGGATTTCTTCCACGATCGCCTCCGGAACGCGACCAATCTTCTTGCCGTTGCGTGCCTTCAAATCGAGTGTCCGGGGCTGGTCGCAGCGGACCACGCCTGTTGTTTCGGTTCCCGCGCCCATGAGCGAAACCGAAAAGCCTTCCATGCGTGCGAAGTTCCCGACGGTTGTGATCGGAAGAACCACGGGCGCACCGGTCAGCCGGTTGAACGCGCTTCGTGTGACCACGAGTACCGGGCGACGGCCTTGTTGCTCGCGTCCTGACGTGGGGTCGTGCGAAACGAGATAGATGTCGCCGCGCTCCATCAGATCAATTCGCGACCCGCCGGACCGCTCGACAGCCACGCCTTGTCTTCCTTGCTCCGGCGCCCGGGCTTGCAGCGCGCAACAAGTTCGTCCAGCGCGTAGCGGCGCTTCGTTCGTGCGGCCGGGTCAATCATCAATTTGCCGCCCTTGACCGAAAGCTCCACGTCGGTGTCAGGCTTCAGGTTCAACTCGGCGAGAGCTGCCGGCGGAATGGTGACCATGACGGACCCGCCCACCTTGCGAAGACGCGCGACATGATTCATGGAGGGCTCCTGCAAGTTATACCACAATATAACATATTTCTGCCGCTTCAGTCAATCGCACTCGAAGTCGTCTTTGCCGACGGGCTTGCATTGCGGCGGGAAGCCGTGTTTGCGCCAGAAGACATCGAGCTTGCGCTCGCGCATCAGCCGCTCTCGTTCCGGCGATTTCGCCCATTCGGGAAAGCCGGTCGTCGCCCACCACCAGCTATCCCCAACCGGGTGCATGCGATCATAGGCGCCGAACAGAAATAGGACGCAGTTCTCGGTGTAAGAACTTGGCGACAGCTTCGCACCCATGCCGTCGAGACGCGCCTCAAAAATGCGCAGCGCCTCCTTCCGGTCATAGGACGCGTTGGTTTGCGCCTGAAACAACATATCGACGGCCCAATGCACATCGCCCGAGCTGAGACTGCGGGCAAGCTCATTGAGCTCGTAGAGGAACTCGATTTCATCACCTCGGCTGAGAAAGGCGCCCAATACCGCTACAGTCCCGCCTCCGCCGAAGCCACGACGCACATTCATCTTCTTTGTCGCTAACCCGCCGGCGACATCTCCGCTGACAATTTGCGCTCCCGACTTGTGCTCGCGGCAATTGTTGTATTCGGGATTAAGAGACAGGCATCGTTCCAAATCAGCAATCGCGCGGGCAAAAAAACCAAGATCGCGCCACACTTCTGCGCGCCACATATAGATCGTCTCGTCCTTTGGGTTGCGCGCGACCGCTTGGTCGAAGTACGAGAACGCCGCCTCATAGTCGGTTGCGTTAGTGGCTTTCGCGGCGAGGACGGCATAGGGAAGCGACAGCGAAGGGTCGAGTTCGATCGCCTTTCGCGCCGTTTTTTGTGCAAGCGTCCGAAAGTCTCGAGCAAGGTCCGCACCGCTCAGCCAGCCCGGCGCAACAGCATAATCGGCAGCGAGCACAGCCCATGCGCGGGCGAAGCCCGGATCGATCTCGACTACGCGCTCCAGCGCGGCCATGCTGCGGATGATGTTTTCCTGACCACGCATGACGAAGCGTGTTTGCCCCTCGAGGAACAGCGCATAGGCGTCGGCGCTTTTCGTGTCGGCACTGCGGGCGGCCGGCGCCGCAATCGGCTGCGCGCCAATGCGGCTCGACAGCTGGCTCACGATCGCTTTGGTGATTTCGTCCTGAATGGCGAAGATGTTCTCTGTCGTCAGCGTCCGGTCGAAGGTCTGCGACCACAAATGCTTGTCGGTCTTCGCATCGATCAACTGCGCCGTGATGCGGATCGTGTCACCGGCCTTGCGCACGCTGCCTTCCAGAATGTGGCGCACGCGCAGCTGCTGGGCGATCAGCGGTACGCCGATCTTCTCCTGGCCCTTGAACTGGAACGACGAGGTGCGCGAGGCGACCTCAAGTCCCGAGAC